>JAFWDW010000123.1 GCA_017515965.1 Lachnospiraceae bacterium | reverse complement strand
GTGAGTGTATGTTGTGCAAACAGGAGGAGGCGTAATCATGAGTGAGAGAATCAAAATCAATCTGAAAGTCAATGGTGAAGACGTTACTTATGACATCGCTCCGGAAGATACCCTGTTGAAGGCACTTCGTGCCAACTACAACTATGATGTCAAGAACGTTTGTGAGATCGGAGAGTGCGGTGCGTGTACAGTCCTTCTCGATGGAGAAGCAGTTAAGAGCTGTGTAACACTGGCGGCTGCTTGCGAAGGCCATGAGGTTTGGACCGACAAGGGTCTCGGAGAGAATGATGCACTGGCAGCCCGTCTTCAGGATGCGTTTGTCGAGTGCGGTTCCGTACAGTGCGGAATCTGCATCCCCGGATTCATCGTCGCAGGTGTGGGTTATATCAAGAATATCGGCGATCCCGACAGAAAGAGCATCCGCAAGTATGTATCCGGTAACCTCTGCCGCTGCACAGGTTATCAGAAGATCATCGACGCAATCGAGAAGGTTGCTCTGGAGCATGAAAGGGGTGAGATCTAATGGCAGAAGCAAGAATTCAACCGAATTACAGATTGGTAGGAACAAGAGTACCGCGTCATGATGCCATTGCAAAATCAAGAGGTCTCCAGCGTTACAGCGATGACATCGATGTAACACAGATGCTCTATGCGAAGGTAAAGCGCTCCGATTATCCGGCAGCGATTCTCAGGAAGGTTGACACATCCAAGGCGAAGGCTCTTCCGGGTGTCAAGGCTGTCCTGACAGCTGAGGATGTTCCGGTCAACGCAGAGATCACAAAGTTCGGTCAGATGCGTGATGTCGGCGGCGGATTTGAGGGACTTTACAAAGCTCTCGCTTCCGGCAAAGTACGCTGGAAGGGCGATCCGATCGCGATCGTCGCAGCTGAGACAGAAGAACTTGCTGAGCAGGCCTGCGATCTGATCGAGATCGATTACGATGTGCAGCCGGGTGTCTTCGATCCGCGTGAAGCGATGAAAGAGGATGCTTACCTTGTCACAAGCGAAGACGATTCCAACGTCATTATGGAGACTAATATTATCTCCGGTGATGTCGATGCAGCTTGGGATGAGTGTGATGTCATCGTTGAGTCCAAGTATTACACATCACCGCATGATCACGCTTATCTGGAGACAGAGAGCGGCATCGGCTGGATGGATGAGAATGGCGTTGTCACACTCCGTGTCGGAACTCAGGTTCTTGAGCACTTCCGTACAATCGCAAAGGTTATCGGCACCGATCACATCCATATGCGCAACATGTCCTGTATGATGGGCGGCGGCTTCGGCGGCAAGGAAGATATCACCGTCGAGACACATATCGCACTGCTCGTCAAGGCAACCGGACGTCCGGTCAAGCTTGTGTGGAGCCGTGAGGAAAGCCATCAGTGCCACTCCAAGCGTAATCCGGAGTATCTGCACTACAAGACAGGCGCGAAGAAAGACGGCACACTCGTTGCTCAGTCTGCTGATGTTGTGATGGACGGCGGCGCTTACACACTGTGTACACCTTGGGTACACATGTATTCAACATATGCAGGCATGGGCCCGTTCGTGATCCCGAACACAAGGATGCACGTGACCAGCTGCTTCACAAACAACACATCTTCATCCGCAAACCGCGGATTCGGCGGCCCGCAGGTCAACTTTGCCTACAACCGCCAGATGTACAAGCTGGCTAAGGCTCTGGATATGCCGGTATATGAACTGATGCTGAAGAACGTCGTACACAACGGCGATCCGATTCCGTCAGGCTATATTCCTGAAGGTTATGTAGCAATGGAAGAAGTTCTTACAGGCGTCTACAAGCAGCTTGAGAGCAAGCCGAAGGTTGACCGCTTGCCTGACGGCCGCAGAGTCGGCCGCGGTATCGCAGTCGGCCACATGGTTACCGGCCGTATGACCTTCCTGCATGACTCCAGCCGTGTTTCTGTCAGACTTGAGCTTGACGGAACCGTCACAGTTCGTGCCGGTGTTCCGGATCTTGGTGCCGGCCAGGCATCCTCGATCGCTCAGATCTGTGCTGAGGAGTTCGGCCTTGACATCACCGATGTCATGCCGTTCATCATGGATACGCATCTTACACCGCTCTGCGGTACAACGACTGCGACACGTCAGCTGTACATGTCCGGTAACGCGACATTAAAGGCCTGCAAGATCATGAAAGAGCGTCTGCTCGATGAGGCAGAGAAGTTGATGGGCATTCCGTCTGACCAGTTGCGCTTCGGTGATCACAGGATCTACTTCCGCGACAATGCTGATACCTTCATGCCGTTTGTCGAGGTCGTCAACAACCTGTCCAACGACGGTGGCGAGCTTGAGTGTATCGCACAGTTCAACGCTCCGTTCTCAGAGGTCCCGGATCTGCTTAACATCCGCGGCCGTGTCAACCCGGATATGACCTACACAGCCAAGGGCTTTGAGGTTGCTGTTGACGAAGAGACCGGCCAGGCTGAGATTCTTCGTATGGTCATCGGCGCTGACGCCGGACGCTGCCTGAACCGTAATTCCTATGAAGGCCAGCTCGAAGGCGGTGCTGTCTACCACTCACTGTGGGCGACGACCGAGGATCTGTCATGGATCAATGGTGTTGCGACATGCAACAACTATGATGGCTATCTGCTTCCGACGACAGTCGACGTTCCGGAACTTGAGGATGTCGTCCTCGAATCGGGCGGTGGACTTGGACCGTATGGTGCCAAGGGTATCGGCGAGCCGTCCGACAACGATTCCGCACCGGCACTGATCAATGCGATTGCTGACGCTGTTGGTGTCGACATGAACATGGACTACATGCCGGTATCACCCGAGAAGGTCCTCTGGGCTATCAAGGGTAAGAGCATGGAATACAACCGCCCCGATGTTTGGGTAGAAGAGAGTGATCCGGACTGCGAGACACTGATTCACGAAGTACCGTTCCACGATCCGGTTGTGAAGAAGAACTTCTAAAAAGTATCCCTTATGCAATACAAAAAGACTCCCTGCTTAACTGCAGGGAGTCCTTTTTTAATGAATTTAAAAATAATCTGGAATACTGCGTATTATACACAGGTATATCCGCCGTCGACTGCGACGATCTGGCCTGTGACATAGCTGGATTCCTCCGCGCCGAGGAAGATAGCTGCAGAATTGAGCTCGCCTTCGTTGCCATAGCGGGCCATCGGGACAGACTGCTTAGCAAATGCCTGGAAGAAGTCTGTGTTCAGAGTCTCTGTGGTCAGCTCTGTGTAGAAGTAGCCCGGGCAGATTGCATTGACTGTGATGCCTGCCTTAGCCAGCTCAGCAGCTGCGCCGCGGGTGAAGTTGACAACAGCACCCTTGGTTGCGTGGTAAGCGATCGTCGGAATTGCAGTATTTCCTACAAGACCATAGATAGAAGCGATATTGATTACACGGCCGTATGCCTGTTTGCCTGCTTCGATATTCTTTGCCATGTAACCTGCGAAGATCTTGGTCACTTCAAATACGGAAGTAAGGTCAAGATTTAATGTGAACTCCCAGTCTTCTTTCTTGTAGTCAACAAGAGGTGTGCCGGTGCCTCTCTCGCCGCCTGCATCGTTCACGATGACTTCGCAGTGTCCGAATTTGGCATCAACAGCTGCGACTGCAGCATTGATAGAATCTGTACTGGTTACGTCGCAGGCAACCGGAAGAACCTCAACGCCGTATTTTTCAGACCACTCTGCGGCGCTGGCTTCCAGACGCTCAACTCTTCTGGCCATCAGTACAAGGTTAGCACCACACTTGGCATAACCCTCTGCCATCTGTTTTCCAAGGCCTGAAGAAGCGCCGGTAATCGCTACGACTTTTCCTGTGTAATCAAACATAATAACTGTACCTCCATTTCAATAAAAGTTTGTTACAAATATAACTGCCATTCTTTATAATAGCGTATTTTACACTTAAGAGCAATTGCTCGATACGTATTTTTTACCTGTGGACAAAGGTTAAGTAAAAAAGAATCCCGCCTGCATTGCTGCAGGCAGGATCTTAATTTACATCATAAGAAATAATTATGTTTACTTCTCATTTGGCATCTTCCACAGATGATGATTCGTGTGGAGCAGGTGATGCGACTTCTCGGAGAGAGGCTCGCCGAAGTAGTCTTTGTAGACCATCGTAATCGAGGGGTTCTCATGCGAGAAGCGAAGATCGCCTTCGCGGTCCTGTTCATAGAGAACAGGAGCTCGTTTTTCAGCCATGAAGGCACCGTCTACGATCGGCTGTCCGCCGCCGCCGACGCATCCGCCCGGACAGGCCATGACTTCGACGAAATCATAGGAAACCTCACCTTTATCGAGGGCTGTCAGAAGCTTGTCGGCATTGCCGAGTCCATTGACAACAGCAACCTTAAGCTCGATACCGGCAAGGTCAAATGTCGCTTCTTTCCAGCCGTCCATACCGCGGACTGCCTTGAAAGCGTCAGGATCCGGATTCGATCCTGTTACCAGGAAGTAAGCGGAGCGCAGAGCAGCTTCCATAACACCACCGGTTGCGCCAAAGATATTGCCGGCGCCGGAGCCGATGCCCAGAGGCATGTCGAGCGGTTCCGCTGTGAGATCGGCCGGATTGATATGTGCGACTCTGATCAGGCGGACGACTTCTCTGTTTGTGAGTGCAATGTCAACATCCGGATCACCGCAGGCATCATTCATGCACTCAATTGCGCACTCATGCTTCTTTGCGAGACACGGCATGACAGAGACCGAGAAAATCTTGCTCGGGTCAACACCGAGGTATTCGGCATAGTAACTCTTGGCGACTGCACCGAACATCTGCTGCGGAGACTTCGCTGATGAAAGCTGGTCCACAAACTGCGGGTAGTGAGCCTTGATGAAACGCACCCAGCCCGGGCAGCAAGATGTAAACATCGGGAATTTGTGCTCATCCGCGTGCTTGACTTTGTCGACAAACTCGCTGCCTTCTTCCATAATGGTCAGGTCAGCCGTGAAGTTTGTGTCAAAGACATAGTCCACACCGGCGCGTCTAAGCGCTGTGCCGAGCAAATCAACGGTTGCGACATCAGGCTCGAGACCGAAGTACTCGCCCCAAGCGGTTCTGATCGACGGAGCGATCTGGAAGAGGACAATCTTGTCCGGATCCTCGATCGCGTGAATGACCTTGAGCGTGTCATCGCGTTCTTTCAATGCGCCGACCGGGCAGTGTGTGATACACTGACCGCAAAGCGCGCAGTCAGAGTCTTCCAGGCGGTACGCATGGGCGACATCAACTGTCGTGTGTGATCCGGTGTTGACAATATCCCAGACAT
>JAFWDW010000122.1 GCA_017515965.1 Lachnospiraceae bacterium | reverse complement strand
CGTAAGCCAGTGCGATATCCCATGCATGGCCTGTGGCATCCTGCTCGACAGCGACCAGACACGGTGTGCCCTTGCCTGCCAGATACTCGCTTCTGACGGTGTGGCCGGGAGCCTTCGGAGCGATCATAGCTACGTCAACATTTTTCGGCGGAACGATACATCCGAAATGGATATTAAAGCCGTGAGCGAACATCAGCATATTGCCTTCTTCGAGATTCGGCTCAATATCTTTCTTGTACATATCAGCCTGTTTCTCATCGTTGATCAGGATCATGATGATATCAGCCATTTTAGCGGCATCGGCAGCAGTGTAGACTTCAAGTCCCTGACTCTCAGCCTTGGCCCATGACTTGGATCCCTCATACAGGCCGACGATCGAATGGCATCCGGACTCTTTCAGGTTGAGCGCGTGTGCGTGTCCCTGGCTGCCGTAGCCGATGATGGCGATCGTCTTTCCGTCCAAATAAGACAAATTACAATCTGATTCATAAAAAATACGGGCTTCTGACATTTCGGTAGACCTCCTTATATAAACATGTTGTCATACAACTTTTCTGTGTTGTATGACAAGTATAGAACTAAAAACGCTTCGTGTCAATCATTTAATGAAATTTCTTCGTTCCAGAGGGCGTGGCGCAGATGAATGAGCACAGCGCTCTTTAGAGCTTCAGCATCACGCTTCTCCAGGAAGTTCATGATCAGGATATGATCCTTATAAGCGTCCTCGGCGATCATCTCCAGATTGAAACCGTGCGCGAAGGTCTTCTCGATCGTTTCGTTGATGATCGGCATAAAGTTGGCCAGAAATTCATTGTGGCTGGCTTTGATGATCGCAGAGTGAAATGCTGTTTCCGAAGCGATACGCGCCTCACCGGACGGATCCTGTTTAATCAGCTTCTGAACCTTTTCTCCCAGGCGGAGAATACCGGCGATCTCCTCATCGCTAGCGCGTCTGGCTGCAAGAGCAGCAGCCTGCGGTTCAAAGATCAGGCGTGCCTCATACAGATCCCGCAGTGTGACTTTCATGTCATTCATATCCAGTGACGTTTCTGCCGCTTGATTGAGCGGGCCTGAGACAAAAGTGCCGCTGCCGCGCCGCACCTGCAGATGTCCCTGGGAAACGAGAATGCGGATGGCCTCGCGCAGCGTCGTGCGCGAAATGCCAAGCTGCAGAGAAAGGTCATTTTCATTGGGGAGTTTCTGACCTGCTTCATAGATGCCCTGCTCGATCTGATCGCGCAGGGTATGGGCAGTGGCCTGTGCTTTGGTTTCTTTTCCCATACTCACTCCTTACTGTAAATGTGTCCTGATATTGACGGTGTCGATAAACTGTCTGGCAGTGCGCGGTGAGCGGCCGCTCGCGCGGATCGCGAAGGCCTCCGCTTCTGTGATAAGCTGTTCACGGTCCATCTGAATTCCGTAGCGGTCTGCCAGCGCTTCGACGATCTCGATATACAGACTCTTTTTCGGCTTCTGGAAAGTGACTGTCAGGCCGAAGCGCGCCGCCAGCGACATGGTCTCCTGGATCGTATCATTGACAAACATCTCACTGCCTGAGCGCACAGAGGCATCCTCTTTGACAAAATGACGGCGGTTGCTCGTGGCATAGATGAGGACATTACCCCGCGTGTGGGAGGCGCCTCCCTCGAGGATGTTTTTAAGCGCGATAAATTCATCATTGCCCGAGTCAAAGCTCAGATCATCGATGAAGAGGATAAAGTGCAGCGGATTGCCGGCCAGCGTCTCCAGAACGTTCGGGATCTCCTTTAACTGAGACTGTTTGATCTCTATGAGCCTTAAGCCCTGATCTTTGTATTCATTGGCAATTGCTTTGACAGTTGAGCTCTTCCCCGTGCCGGCATCCCCGTACAGGAGAACATTGTTGGCGGGAAGCCCCTGCAGAAAAGCGCGCGTATTGGCAATAACCGGCTCACGTTCCCGCTCGTACCTGACTAATTCATCAAGGCGCTGCGGATCGGGGCAGAGAATCGGTGCGAGCTGTCCGTTCTCGATACGGAAAGCGTGATATCTGGCAAAGATCCCGTAGCCCTTGCGGGGGAGTTCTTTGAGGTGCGCCTGGTAATCAGCCGAAAAATCATACGCAGAGGTCTCCCAGCGCGGGAGATAGCCATTGTAGTTCAGTTTTTCCGTAACCTGATCGCTGGTCAGGCGGGAGAGAGCGGTTAAGGTAATCAGTTCCTGTGCCAGACTGTCCTCGAGAAGAGCGCCGAGGGGCTGCTTTACGGCGGCCTGACGCACACAGATATTGTCATCTTCCATGACGAGCGCATGCAGATAGCGCGACCAGTCGGTATCCCGTTCATACAGTGCTGCTGTGAACGCGCAGTAGCGGCCGACGAATTCTTCCTGCTTTTCAGGATCTGCCGTAAGCAGCGACTCCAGAGCGGTGATGACCGCATCCTTCCTGATGCCTGCAAAGACAGTCAGTGTGCGCAGACTGAGATATTGGTCGTGTAGATTCATGATGATTCCTCGATTTGTCATACAACAGTAATGTGATGTATGACAATTGTAAAGGCTGGACGCGGTCATGTCAACCGGACATGAAAAGGCTCCCGAATTCGGGAGCCTTTAATGATTTTATTTTTTCTTGTTATAGAACGTGTTTTCCAGCGGAAGTTTTGTTCTGAGCACACCGTCTCTCGCGTAGTAGGCGCCGGCGATCGCCGGGGCGCCGGGAATACTGGTGATTTCACCAACACCTTTAGAACCGTATGCGGTCTCCAGAAGTTCATTCTTTTCGACGTGAATCGCGTGGATGTCCGCGATATCGGTGGCGCGCAGCAGACCCAGCGTGCCGAGCTTAGCCTTCGGGACACAGTCCTCAAGAGGCCATTTTTCAGTCAGAGCATAACCCATGCTCATCAGAACGCCGCCTTCGATCTGTCCCGACATGGAGAGAGGATTGGTCACGCGTCCTGCGTCAAAAGCCGCATAGATGTCGGTGACGCGTCCTTCCGGATCCAGGACAGCGACATTGGTCGCGTATCCGTAGGCGATATGGCTCTTCGGATGCGGCTTATCGGAGCCGAGTTCATCGGTGGGTTCATAGTATTCATAGGTAAATACCTGACCGTTCATCTCTTCCAGATTATCCTTGTTAACATGGGCATCGACCATGGCAGCTTTCATCTTAATAGCGGCACATCTGATCGCTTCACCTGTCACCAGCGTCTGCCTCGAGCCTGATGTAGTACCCGAATCAGGAGAATTCTCCGTACTGGCAATTCCTATCCTGATCTTATTGATTGGAAGGTTTGTCATCTGAGCCACTTCCTGGCAGAAGACCGTCTGGCATCCCTGGCCGAGATCAGATGCCGCAATATAGATATAGACAACGCCGTCCTCTATAACGAGTTTTGCCCTGCCTTTATCAGGCAGACCTACGCCGACGCCTGCGTTTTTCATGGAACAGGCGATCCCGACGCTGTCCTTGGGAGCAGCATCATAGAACGGCTTTACGGCCATGAGCGTCTCTTTGAGAGCAGTCGATATATCGGCAATCTGTCCATTGGGCAATTCTTTGCCCGGCTCCACCGCATTTCTGAATCTGATCTCCCACGGACTGATGCCGACTTTCTTCGCCAGCACATTGAGGAGTGATTCGAAAGCAAACTGGCTCTGGCATACGCCGAATCCTCTGAAGGCACCCGCCGGCGGGTTGTTTGTGTAATACCCATAGCCGCGGATATCTGTATTCTGGTAGACGTAAGGCCCTACACTGTGCGTGCAGGCTCGCTCGAGTACGGGTCCGCAGAGACTTGCATAGGCGCCAGTATCAAAATTGATCTCGCAGTCAAGTCCTGTAATGATGCCGTTCTTATCACAGCCGATGGTAAAGCGGCCTTCCATCGCATGTCTTTTAGGATGCACACGGAGCGACTCGCTTCGGCTGAGCTTGGCTTTGACCGGACGGTGGAATTTCATGGCAGCCAGCGCGGAGATGTGCTGTGTGGTCACATCTTCTTTACCGCCGAAGCCGCCGCCGATCAGCTGGTTTTCGACCACGACTCTTTCAGGGGTATCCTCCCAGCCGAACATATGCAGAACTTCGTGTCTGGTGTCAAAGGCGCCCTGGTCAGTTGAGAGGATCTTGACGCCGTTCTTGTACGGGTAAGATACAGCGCACTCGGGCTCAAGGAAAGCGTGCTCGGTAAAGGGAGTGGAGAAATCTGCCGTAACCGTATAGGCTGATTCTGCCAGAGCTTTGGCCGCATCGCCTCTGACCACATGTCTCTGTTCGCATAGATTGCCACCCTCATGGATAGCAGGTGCGCCGTCAGCTCTTGCCTCGTAGATGTTGCGCACAGGCTCGAGCACTTCATATTCGATCTCAATAGCCTTTTTGGCTTCTTCAAGGATATAGGGAGATTCTGCAACAACGAGGCAGATCGCATCTCCGACCATCCTGGTGGTATCGCCCTCGGCGATCATGACATCCCAGTCCTGTCTGATATGACCCACTTTATTGCAGGGGACATCCTCCGCCGTCAGCACGCCCAGTACGCCCGGAAGCGACTCGGCTTTGGCCTTATGGATCTTCTTGACGACCGCTCTCGGATAGTCAGAGCGCACAGCGGAAGCATAGGCCATGGGAGGCATGTCGGCTTCGACGATCGTACACATCTTGCAGCTGTGCTCGCCATCTTTATGAATATTGGCTCCTGGATGCAGCTGACCGTTTTGACGGGCTTTCTCGACTGCCTCTTTGCTCCATCCGGCCAGTTCAATGATTCTCTCGGGATGATCTTCCGGAACGAAATATTCAGGTCCTATATCATCAGGGTATTTTCCGTAGCCGAGCACTTTTCTTCTGACATCGATCCGGAAAACATTCTGCCCGACGCCGTATCTGGTCATATGACCCGTATTGTGATAATGGGCGATACCCGAGACAACGGCCGGATCATACTGTGTGCCGTACTCGGAGATGTACTCATAATGCCCCTCTTCTTCCTCATGGGCAAACTGGGAGACGAACTTGACCTCTTCATCTCCGCGCAGAACCGCAGCGGCTCTGATGATTCCGGCGATGATCTTTTTATAACCGGTACAGCGGCAGAGATTGCCCCTGATCGCTTTTTTGATCTCATCTGTGGCCGGATCGGGATTTTGATCGATGAGCGCTTTGGCGGCCAGCACCATGCCCGGGATACAAAAGCCGCATTGGACCGATCCGCATGATCCGAAGGAAAAGACGAAGGCTTCTTTTTCTCTCAGAGACAGTCCTTCGACTGTTAATATGTCCTTGCCTACAGCTCTTGCGGTGGAAATCACACAGGAGCGCATCGGTTTCCCGTCAATCAAAACAGTACACGTACCGCAGGCTCCTTCCGAGCAGCCGTCCTTGACCGAATACAGCTTCAGATCATCTCTGAGGTATCGGAGCAGAGGCTTATCTTCTTCAGTTGTTCTGGAAATACCGTTCACAGTGAAAGTGTAAGACACAAAAAGGCCTCCTTTCCTCACACCAACAGTATAGCAGACAGTTTTTTATTTAAAACGCCATGTATTTGGTCTTATGGCTGTCCTTGCCTGATTGATCGCTCTCTCAGGACAGACCAGACGGCACAGATGGCATCCGACACATTTTTGCCCCAAAAGCTTCGGCCTTCGTGTCTGAGGATCGAATTCTATAGCCTGATGGCCGCCGTCCATGCAGGAGATATAACATCTGCCGCAGCCGTTGCACTGATCAAGATCAAATACCGGGAACAGGACGGTATCCCGCTCGATACTGTGATGATCGACAACTGTCATCGCCGCAGCGCCGATGAGGTCCGTCAGTTTGGATATTCCTTTGCACTTCAAGTATTCTGCGACACCGTCAAGCATATCTTCGATAACCCGGTATCCGTACTGCATGACGCTTGTAGTGACCTGGAGGCTTCCGCAGCCGAGAAGCATAAATTCAAGTCCGTCGCGCCAGGTTTCAATACCGCCCATACCGCTGAAGTGCATACCGTTTAATTCACTGCATTTGGACAGATCCGAGATAAATCTAAGTGCAATCGGTCTTACAGCAGTGCCGGAGTATCCGCCGACAATGGATTTGCCGCGTACGACAGGTTTTGCGGCAAGCGTATCGATATCGACACCGGTGATCGAATTAATGGTGTTAATCGCCGCGATGCCGTCCGCCCCGCCCCGCTTTGCGGCGAGCGCCATCGGGACCATATCCGTGACATTCGGGGTCAGCTTTGCAAGGACAGGAAGACTTGTTCCTTTTTTTACTGCTCTGGTAAATCGTTCAACCAGTTCTTCAGACTGCCCGATCGTGCTGCCGAGGTCATCGGATTCCATATTGGGGCAGGAGAAATTACATTCGATTACGGATGCCCCTGATTCCTCACATTTTGCAGCCAGTTCAGACCATTCCTTCTCGTTCTGACCCATGGTTGAAGCGATGATCACTTTGGAAGGAAACTCCTTTTTAAGTTGTCTGAAGATCTGCATATTCTCTTCAACGCTGTGATCGGAGAGCTGCTCGATATTTTTGAAACCGCAGAAAGTATTCGAATGCTCTCTGATAGAAGAGAAGCGCGGAGATGTCTCATGCTGAGGAAAACTGCAGATGGTCTTAAACGATGCGCCTGCCCAGCCTGCTTCAAAAGCTCGTTTACACATATCGTAGGTGCTTGCGACAACCGAAGAGGACAGCAGGAAAGGATTCTCCAGGGGAACCCCGCAGATGTCAGTGGACAGATCCACGTCTTCGATCACATGAGCAGGAAGTGAAGGAGCTTCACTCTTCACGCCGAGCATCAGTTCCCTGATGGCAACAGGTGCTTTCTTTATACCGGCCACGCAGACTTTTTCACACGGGGCATTGCAATAAGTACAATCACATGTCAGCTTCTTTGTGGCGCCGAGAAAGTTTTTAAAAAACAGAGACTGGATAATGGCTCCGACATCAGCTTTCTGGGGGCATGCTTTGGTGCAGGCCGGATCCTGACACAGCAGGCATTTGTTGACCTCGGACCTGTCATATCGATAATAATATTTCTGTCCGTTCTTTTCCATCGCGTCTCTCCTTATACTGCTACATTATGTCTCTCCTCGTACTGCTACATTATCCTAATTGTAGAATACTCTAATTCTTGATATAAAACAATCCCGGAATAAAGAACTATCTGTTTCAATATGCTATACTGAAACAATAAAGCGATCACTAAAAAGAAGAGGAGACTCACTATGGATATTCAGGCGATTTTAGGTATGACAGATCACACGCTGCTGCGTGTGGGATGCAAGAAGGAAGAAATTGCTCAACTCTGTGAGGACGCGGTTGCCTATCGCTGCGCATCGGTGTGTATTCCGCCCTGTTTTGTCCCCTATGCAAAAGAGTGTATCGGCGGCAGGAACGGCGTGAAAGTCTGCACGGTCGTAGGATTTCCAAACGGCTACAGCACCGGTCAGTCAAAAGCGTACGAAGCGCTTGAGGCAAAGGAAGCCGGAGCCGACGAAGTGGATATGGTCATCAATATGTCCTTTGTCAAGGACTGGAACTGGAACGGACTGCGGGAGGAGATCAGCCTTGTCAGAAAAGCCTGTGAGGGCGTCATCCTCAAAGTCATTGTGGAGACCTGCCTGCTGACAGATGATGAGAAAGCGGCAGTCAGTAAGATCGTCACGGAGTGCAAGGCGGATTACATCAAGACATCGACCGGCTTTTCGACGGGCGGAGCGACAGAGCACGATGTCGCGCTTCTCAGAAAGCATGTCGGCAAAGAGATCGGCGTAAAAGCTTCCGGCGGCATTCACTCGCTGGAGGAGGCGCAGGCGATGATCGATGCGGGCGCAAACCGTATCGGTGCCAGCAGTGT
>JAFWDW010000121.1 GCA_017515965.1 Lachnospiraceae bacterium | reverse complement strand
GCAGACGATCACCAGAATCAGCGTGTCGCTGATCATGACAACCTTATAGCCGATGCGGTCAATGATCCGGCCGACAATCGGCGAGGCCAGATACGAACAAACCGACGTGATGGCGAACAGGATACTGATGGCCCGCGCGCTCGCCCCGTAAAAGAGCACAAGCGTATACGGTCCGAAGGTGAAAAACACCTGTTTGCGCGCGCCGTAGAACAGCTCGAGCATGTAATATTTAGTATATTTCTTGTGGAAATAAAACCGGCTCTTAGATTTGTCCGGCAGGCTTTCGCCCTTGATCCTGAACGCGATGAGCATACCGATCAAAATGATCGCCGCGCTCATCCAGAAGATCGGTTTAAAGAGAGAAGTCTTGTTGCCGAGCACAAAAAAGATGCCGATGACCACCAGATAGCCGGCCAGCGTGCCGATCTGATAGACGGCGTTTTGCCGGCCGAGCGCAGCGCCGCTCTTGCCCTCTTTGGCATACTCCAGCGTCAGGGTATTGCGCATGCCAAGCTGCATGTGCTCCCCCAGTGAGTAGATGAAAATCGCCATGATGACCAGCACTTTGGTCGACGGAATCATCGCCTGCATCGCCATACCGGCCAGCATGATCACCGCGCCGATCTGGTACAGCTTCGCGGCGGAAGCCGTGTAAAAAACAGCAAGCACCAGGATGATCCCGAGCCCCGGCAGCTCCCGGAAAAACTCGGACACGCCCTTGTCAAACTCCGACATGCCCGCCACTTCCGCCAGGTAATTGTCGATGATGCCTTTATACAGACCAAAAGACAGGGCAAAGGTCACGATAGACGCGAACAGTGCCCTGTAGCTTGAATCTGATTTAAATGTTTCTTTGAATCTATTCTTCAACTGTCTCCGAATCCGCGTTCTTCCTGATACTTTCAATACCGTTTAAGCAACTCTTTTTAGCCTTATATCCCTCGCCCGTCGCGATGATCTGGCCGTTTGCAGCCTTTAAGCGGAAACGGAACTCGCCCGCCTTGTCTGTGTAGACTTCAAACTTGGGATTTTTGCAGGCTTCATAACCCTCAACTGTCTGATCCTCGACAGGGGCAATGGGCGCATTCTTCTTAACGCTCTCAATGCCGTTTAAGCATGCTGCCTTGGTGGTGTAAACTTCTGAATTCGCAATGATTTCGCCGTTTCCTGCCTTCAGGTCAAACTTGATGCCTGTTTTTGTTGTCTTAATGACATATTTGCCCATTACCTCTCTCCTTTCATAATCGATCAACAGCTCTGTTTCATATATGTCTATTGTACGCTCTTGACAACAAAAGCTCAATGTTAAAATGTATAGACAGCGACTTTTGTATACTCGGCGTCTTTCTCTCCCGGATCAACGAACAGCTCCCGCGTGAAGCTGACGCTCTCATGCGCCAAACATATCTCCAGAATGCACAGATAGATTCCCATGTCAATCCGGTTAAAATACGGAACAAGCGCGGCAGGCATAATACCGACCCTGCCGGGCTTTCTGTACCGCGACACCGTGAGCTGATTCCCTTCATGCTGCACAAACCAGGGCTGTGAATTGCAGGCGCTCGGTGCAAACCGCGCAATCTCCGCCACCCCAAGCGTATCCCCGGACCAGGTTTCTTCGAGCGGCTTTCGCTTTGCCTTGAACATATCCTTCCGGTACTTCGTCTGATCGCTGATCTTTCGAATCGCGATCATAATCACATAGTCAAGCCCGTCATAGTATGCCTCATCCGGTTTGCCCATCCCGTACCACAGCGTTCCGATGTCATGCTCGACCAGATACAGATCCAGCTGCTCGCCTAGATAGCCGGCGTTTATCAGGTAATTGCTCTTCTTCTCGCTGTAAATCAGGATACAGTAATCAGCATCGCGCTTGACTTTCACCTGTTTGGCGGGCACGATCCTGATCGCCGTGCGAATTTCGGGATGCAGTGCCTCAAAAGACGCATACGCCGCTTCGATCCCGGCCAGTTCCTCCTCTGAGATCATCTCCTTGCCGACATTCCTGAAAAGATGGAACGATTTCCTCTTAAAGATCGTGTTATAGTATGTGGCATCCATACATATCTCCTCTAAAACAACGATAACTGCTCATAATCCCGCTTCGAAAGGAGCTGCGGGAGCGGTTCCTGCAAAATGTCCCGCATGCGGTCTGCATCATGCAGCCAGTCGCGTACATCGCGCGGCCGGATCATGAGCGGCATGCGATCATGGACAGGAAGCATCGACTCGTTCGCTTCACGGGTAATGATCACGAATCTGTTCTCCGGGCCGTAAGGCCGGTAAATGCCGGCCAGGTAAATCACAGGCTCATCGGTCAGAGTGAAAGTCACTTTCTCTTTCGACCTGTCCCACTCATAGAACCCTGAGGCCGGCAGAACGCAGCGCCGGGTCAGCAAGCTCTCAGCAAACGTGGGCTTATTTTCTATGCCCTCCGCCCGTGCATTGATGATCAGCTTATTTTTGTCAAATCCCGGGAAGCCCCAGGTAAGCGGGGTCACCGCCACAGCGGCAACTGCATCAACACCGGGCTGTGCAGCTGTCAGCGACACTGCCGGCATTGCCGGGGTCACATCGCCGAAATGCATAAACGGATTCACCTCAGGCAGTTCCCTGAAGTCCTCCCGCATACGAGCCCAGGCTTCTTCATTGACATAATATCTTCCGCACATTCATGCATCCTCATAACGATTGCCGGCATTCCGCCGGCTTTAATCCAGTATCTTGGCCGGCACCCATTTCAGATAGTCACCCGAGGCCAGGTGGTATTTGACCCCGCGGTGCTTGCCGTGTAAACTGTCGTGAAAACGGTGCTGTCCGTGGCTGTGCGCGTAAACGACATGTTCCGCACCGTACTCCTCGGCCATGCGCGTGAAGACACTCTCCGACTCCAGAATGCTGGTCGGCGGATAATGCAGGAACATGATGAACTTCTCATAACCGTCCGCGCGCGCCGCCTCGAAGGATTCCCGCAGGCGCTTCTCTTCGCGGGCGATGATCTTCTTTGCGTGATCCTCCGCGTCCTCGCTCCAGCCGATGATCTTGCCCTGCATATTCAGATAGAACGGTCCCTCAAATGTAAAACCCTTCGTACCGACAACCGCATAGTCTTTGTAAGGATAGTAGTTGTTCTGCAGGAAGAGAAGTTTCCCTGCATACTTCTCATTCAAAGCCTTAGTCTTATTTGCCTCCCAGAACATATCATGGTTGCCGCGGATCATGATCTTACGCCCGGGAAGATCGCTGATGTACTCCAGATCCTTCTCCGCTTCGGCAAGATTCTTGCCCCAGCTGTGATCGCCGATCAGAACCAGCGTATCGTCATCGGTCAGCATCTTAGCGCAGTTTTTCTTGAACCGTTTATCGTGATTCTTCCAGATCTTTCCGTTGATCTGGTGCTGCGCTTTGAGTTCCGACTGAAAATGAAGATGCAGATCTCCGATTGCGTATAAACTCATTCTATTCCTCCAAGTTCCGTGTAGATCATACCGTGTTTACCGCGCTCCGAAAGCATCAGGGATACCCGGTCCGCCACCATCTCCCCCGACGGCAGCTCATCGGGCAGCTCCGGCTCATCCCATCTGCATACAGCCCGGCGCACCAGTGTGATATGCGGTGAAAAGCGCTTCCTGTCAAAAGGAATATCCGCCTCCGCAAGCGCCCGGCGAAGACGTTTGACAAAGCCGAAAAGGGCGCGGTTATCTTCG
>JAFWDW010000120.1 GCA_017515965.1 Lachnospiraceae bacterium | reverse complement strand
TATGCCGACAGACCGGCCTGGGTCAAGATGGCTATGAAGCAGGTCGCGCATGTCGGAATGTTCTCCTCTGACAGAACGATACTCGAGTATATCAACGATATCTGGCATGTCGATAAACTGGATCCGATAGAGGGAGAAGAGTCAATATGAAAAGATACGACCAGGGAATGTACTTAGTACGCGGAGAGATCCTCTGCGAGAATATCGAGGAGGCGCAGGCGGCGCTCGGCAGAGCGGTGGACGCGCAGGCGGCGGCCTCGGGAACGATGGCATACCGGATTCTGGAGAAGCACAACAGCGCTCCATCCATGGAGAATCTGCAGATCCGTTTTGATAAGCTGACCTCTCACGACATCACCTATGTCGGTATCATTCAGACAGCCCGTGCATCCGGACTGGAGAAGTTCCCGATGCCCTATGTCCTGACCAACTGCCACAATTCCCTGTGCGCAGTCGGCGGCACGATCAATGAGGATGACCACATGTTCGGGCTGACCAGTGCCAAGCGTTACGGCGGCGTTTATGTCCCGGCGCATCAGGCGGTCATTCACCAGTACGCCCGCGAGATGCTCGCGCGTTGCGGCGATATGATTCTCGGTTCCGACAGCCATACGCGTTACGGTGCGCTCGGCACCATGGCGATGGGAGAAGGCGGCCCCGAGTTGGTCAAGCAGCTGTTAAATAAAACCTATGATATCAAGATGCCGGAAGTGGTCGGTATCTATCTGACCGGGGCGCCCGGATACGGAGTCGGCCCGCAGGATGTGGCGCTCGCTTTGATCGCAGAGACATTCCCGGACGGCTATGTCAACAACCGCGTGCTCGAGTTTGTCGGTCCCGGCGTGGCATCGCTCTCAGCTGATTTCAGAATCGGTATCGACGTTATGACGACGGAGACGACCTGCCTGTCCTCTATCTGGCAGACAGACGAGAAGATCAAAGAATTCTATGAGACACACGGACGCGGTGGCGATTACAGTGAGTTAAAACCCGATGAGGTCGCTTACTATGACCGCATGCTCGAGATCGACCTGTCACAGATCAAACCGATGATCGCCATGCCGTTCCATCCGAGCAATGCCTTTACGATCGAAGAGGTCAACCGCAACCTCCCGGATATTCTGCACCGCGTAGAGGAAGCGGCGAAAGTCAGCCTTGGTGCGGACACACCGTTCTCGCTTTCCGATAAGATCAGAGACGGTAAGCTTCTGGTCGATCAGGGCATCGTCGCCGGATGCGCCGGCGGAGGTTTTGAGAATCTGTGCGCAGTCGCGGATATCCTCAAAGGACGCAGCATCGGATGCGATGAATTTGCAATGAGTATTTATCCTGCCAGCACGCCGATCTATATGGATCTGGCGAAAAAAGGAAAACTGGCCGATATCATCGCGGCGGGCGTTGTGGTCAAGACAGCGTTCTGCGGACCGTGTTTCGGCGCCGGCGACACACCGGCAAACGGCGATCTGTCGATCCGCCATACGACACGCAATTTCCCGAACCGCGAAGGAAGCAAGCTTCAGCAGGGACAGATCGCTTCTGTCACGCTGATGGACGCACGCTCGATCGCGGCTACCGCCGTAAACGGCGGTATTCTCACACCGGCGGATGCGCTGGATGTGCAGTATAAAGAAGAGAAATACTTCTTTGATGAGAGTATTTATAAGAATCGTATTTTCGACAGCCACGGACAGGCAGACCCATCGGTCGAAGTCCGCTTCGGCCCGAACATCAAGGACTGGCCGGCGATGTCTCCGCTTCCGGACAATCTGATCCTGAAGGTCGTCTCTAAGATTGAGGATCCGGTCACGACGACCGATGAACTGATTCCGTCCGGAGAAACTTCATCGTACCGTTCCAATCCGTTGGGACTGGCTGAGTTTACATTGTCCCGCAAGGACCCGGCGTATGTCGGCGAGGCCAAGAAGGTACAGAAAGCGCAGAAGGCACTGGAGACAGGAGAGGATCCTGTCGCGGCATTGCCTGAGATTGAAGGCGTCTGGAAAAAGATCACCGAAGCTTTCCCGGATGTTACCTGGGATAAGGCGGGCGTTGGAAGTACTATTTTTGCAGTCAAGCCCGGCGACGGATCGGCGCGTGAACAGGCGGCTTCCTGCCAGAAGGTACTGGGCGGCTGGGCCAATATCGCACATGAGTATGCAACCAAGCGCTACAGATCCAATCTGATGAACTGGGGCATGCTCCCGCTTCTGGTCGATGCATCATCCATTCCGTTCGAGAAGGGTGACTATGTATTCCTGCCCGATGTGCGCAGAGCGCTGGCCGGCGAGAAGACGGCCATGACCGGCTATATTGTCGGGGAGGACGGTTTGAAAGAGATCCGGTTTACGACCGGAGCGATGACTGACACGGAGAGAGAGATCCTGCTCAAAGGATGTCTGATTAATTATTACCGAGGATAAAAGATGAAACGGTACCTGGCGAGAGCAGGGATACTGGCGGCTGTTTTTATCGTTGCCGCGATCTTTTTCAGTATCCTGACAAGTAAAGGAAATCAGGGGACGGCGTCTCAGATGGCGACGCCTTCTCTGCCGCGCCTTTCTTTCAGCTGCCAGGGCTACAATGTCAACCCCTTGAGCGGATATGTCGGCAAGCTGGATGAGGAATCGATCCATGGTGATATTCTGCCGTTGGATCCTTCCGGGATCGCGACCATGTATGTCACTACATACGATAAGCCGATCGAAAAACTCACTTATCAGGTGCGGTCCATGAGCGGGATCGAGCTGCTTAAAGGCAAGATCAAGGTAAAAAAAGACCCCGATCAGCAGCTGACCGCGTACGAGGTCGACTTCTCCAAGGCCTTTGACAGAATCGGTAAGGATATGCAGACGATGTTGACCATCAAAGCCGAGGTGGATGACGAGACTGTCACATATATGATGCGGCTGGTCATGCCTGATCCGACAACGACGCGCGCCTGTCTGGATTTTGCGCAGGATGTTCACGATCAGACACTGCAGGGACAGACAGAGGAGGGCGGTACGCTCGAATCCATGCTTGAGAGTGCCGATCTGGAGGAACAGGCACTCGACTATGTTACGATCGAATCCGATTATGAGTATGTGGTCTGGAAAAATATGAAGCCGCAGCCGGTCGGCAATGTCACCTGGTTTATCCATGAGGCAAACAGCGTAAGCACGTCAGTGAGCATGCGGTATCAGGTGATCATTGACGGACTCGGTGATAACGCGATTCATACGGTCGATGAGTTCTTCCGTATCCGCGGCAATGGCAAGCAGATGTACCTGCTCGACTATGTACGCAGGATGGACCATCAGATTCCGGACACAGATAACCTGTTGGGTGAGACGGGTGTCGATCTGGGCGTCACACATAAGGAAAACGCGATGAATGTCGATTCTGCCGGAACCAACGTGGCCTTCGTGCAGAACGAAACTGTCTATGAATACAATAAGAAAAAGAATGCGCTGGTCAAGATCTTTGGATTTGCCGAAGAGCAGACAGGCAGCTTCCTGCCGGATGACAACCAGCGCGATTACACGATCCTCAAGGTGACCGGCGGAGGAGATGTGATCTTTTCCGTGGCCGGGTATATGCCGCGCGGTGCACATGAGGGAAGAGTCGGTATCTCGCTCTATCATTATAATTATGAAAAGAACTATGTTGCCGAGATCCTCTTTGTGCCCAGCCAGTTGGGCTATGAGGTCGCACGCGACGATCTGGAGTCCTGCCTGTGCTATGGCGGAAAAGATGCAACTTACTATGTCGTAGCGAATGAGACTCTCTCGAGACTCAGAGTCGGAGCAGGAGGCGACGCTTCCCAAAAGGTGATCCAGGAGGGCATGACAGCAGACCGGTTTAAGGTCTCCCAGGACGGTTCACAGGTCGCCTACATTGATGAGGACGGAGATATCAAAGTGCTGAATTTGCGCAAAGATAATTCGTATTCTGTCAAGGCGCCGGAAAACGAGGAACTCATACCGGTTGGGTTTATCGGAAACGACCTGTGCTATGGTCTGATGAACAGCGGGGATATCGGACAGATGGTGGACGGTCGTGAGGTGCACCCGATTTACCGGATCGTCCTGTGCAACCGCGACAAAGACAATCTCATGACGTATGAGAAAGAAGGCGTTCTGATGCGGGAGGCCCGCGTTGAGAACGGCACAGTCGTGCTGGAGCGCATACAGAAATCCGGCGGGACCTATGTGGATGTTGCGGATGATTATATCCAGAGCAATGCTGCCAGCAAGACAGGAAACATTGAAAAAGAGAGAATCACAGGGGATGATGGTATTGAGCGGATCAATCTGACCTACGCAAATGGTGTGACGAACAAGAAACCGCACTTCCTGACACCGAAGCAGAGTTTTACCACAGGAAAGATTCCGGTAAAGGTGTCCAAGAACAACTATCACAATCGGTATTATATCTTCGGATACGGACGTGCTGCGGGCGGCGAAGATCTGCCCGGTGATGCAGTCCTAAAAGCGGATAAACTCTCCGGTGTGGTTACGCTCGGCGCCCAGGGTATTTACTGGGAGCGCGGCAACCGGGATATCATCTATGACATTCCGAACATCACGTTCTTTAAGGCGAGCGAAGGACAGAGTCCCCGCGAGGCGGCTGAGAAGCACATGCTCTCATACTGCAAGGCCACAAAGAGCGTAGATTTGAGCGAGTGTACGATTGAACAGCTTCTGTATCTGATCAACCAGCACAAGCCGGTCGTGGCGCTGACAGAGGGAGATAACGCACTGCTTATTTACGGCTACTCCGAGACAAGCATTCACTGCGTGGACGCCAGAACCGGAGAAGCAGCGAAACTGACCTATGAAGAATTTGAAGGGAAGGCCAAGGCCTATCTGTCAGCCGACCCGATGACTATGCAGTAAAAAGGAGGAGACACGCATGAAACTGACAACTGTTCGTGAGATTTATAAGGACAGAGAGCGGTTCATTGATCAGGAAGTGAGCGTCGGCGGATGGGTTCGCAGTATCCGCGATTCCAAGACATTTGGTTTTATCGTTCTGCACGACGGTTCCTGTTTTGAGACGCTGCAGATCGTCTACGGCGATCAGCTGGGCAATTTCAAGGAGATCTCCTCACTCAATGTCGGGGCAGCTGTCGTGGTGACAGGCAAGCTTGTCGCAACGCCGCAGGCAAAGCAGCCGTTTGAGATCCAGGCTGCACAGGTGGAGATTGCCGGCGAGTCAACGCCGGATTACCCGCTGCAGAAAAAGCGCCATTCGATGGAGTATCTGCGGACGATCTCCCATCTGCGCCCGCGCACCAATACATTCCAGGCAGTTTTCCGTGTCCGTTCCATGCTCGCGTACGCGATTCATAAGTTCTTCCAGGACAGGGGCTTTGTCTATGTACACACGCCCATCATCACCGGAAGTGACTGTGAGGGCGCCGGAGAGATGTTCCAGGTCACGACGCTTGATCTGGATGAGCTGGGGCGCAGCGGAAAAGGGCCGGATTACAGCCGGGACTTTTTCGGGCAGCAGACGAGCCTGACCGTCAGCGGCCAGCTGGACGTCGAAGCCTTTGCCCAGGCTTTCCGCGATGTCTATACTTTCGGGCCGACATTCAGGGCGGAGAATTCCAATACGACCAGCCATGCGGCTGAGTTCTGGATGATCGAGCCGGAGATGGCTTTCACGGATCTGGAAGGCGACATGGAAGTCGCGGAGGATATGCTCAAATACATCATCAGCTATGTCCTGGAGAATGCGCCGGAGGAGATGCAGTTCTTTAACAGATTTATCGACAAAGGATTGCTGGAGCGCCTGGACAATGTTGTAAACTCTGAGTTTGCCCATGTGACCTATACGGAGGCGATCGAACTGCTGTCAAAGCACAATGACCGGTTCGAGTACAAAGTCGAGTGGGGAAGCGATCTACAGACAGAGCATGAGCGGTATCTCACAGAAGAAATCTACCGCCGCCCGGTCTTTGTCACAGACTATCCCAAAGAGATCAAAGCCTTCTATATGAAGCTGAACGATGACGGAAAAACAGTTGCTGCGGTCGACTGTCTTGTTCCCGGCATCGGAGAGATCATCGGAGGCAGTCAGAGGGAGGATGATTTTGATAAACTTCGCCGGAGGATGAGTGAGTTGAACTTAAGCGAAGAAGAGTACGCGTTTTATCTGGATCTGCGCAAATACGGTACGACACCGCATGCCGGTTTCGGTCTCGGATTTGAGCGCTGCGTCATGTACGTAACCGGCATGGCCAATATCCGTGACGTTCTGCCGTACCCGCGCACCGTAGGCAGCCTCTGAGAAACACATCGTCTTTCTCGGGGCAAAAGATGCGACGGAGCACCTGACCGGTGTTCCGGTATGAAGAAAGGAGAAAACAATGGCTGAGTATATGGACATTTATCGTTCCTGGCTGAATGATCCGTTTTTCGACGAAGAGACACGGGCAGAGCTGAAGGCCATCGAAGGCGATGAGAACGAGATCAAAGAGCGCTTTTATAAAGATCTCGAGTTCGGTACTGCCGGTTTGCGCGGCATTTTGGGAGCCGGCACCAACCGGATGAATATCTACACGGTCGGCAAGGCCACGCAGGGACTGGCCAACTATATTGTCAAACAGAACGGTCAGGACAAGGGTGTTGCCATCGCCTATGACTGCCGGCATATGTCACCTGAATTCGCTGAGAGAGCCGCATGCGTGCTGGCTGCCAACGGAATCCGATCCTATCTGTTTGAGTCGCTCAGACCGACACCGGAGCTGTCGTTTGCTGTCCGACATCTCGGCTGTATCGCCGGCATCAATATCACGGCGAGCCACAATCCGCCCGAGTACAACGGGTACAAGGTTTACTGGGAAGACGGCGCGCAGATCACGCCGCCGCATGATACCGGTATTATGAATGATGTTCTGGCAGTTGATTATCACGACATCCTGAGCATGCCACGCGAAGAGGCTGAAGCCAAGGGACTTTGCACCGTGATCGGTGCGGATGTCGATGCGGCTTATGACAAGTGCGTGATGGATCTGATCATTCACCAGGATGCCATCGATGCGGTATCTGATGACCTGAAGATCGTCTATACACCGCTCCACGGCACAGGTAATCTTCCGGTGCAGCGTGTTCTAAAGAATGCCGGATTTAAGCATGTTACGGTCGTTCCCGAGCAGGAGCTGCCGGACGGTGATTTCCCGACAGTCGGCTATCCGAATCCTGAGACGCCGAAGGCGTTTGAGCTCGGTCTTAAGCTGGCGAAAGAGATTGGCGCCGACCTGGTTCTTGCCACCGACCCGGATGCTGACCGTATCGGTGTTCATGTGCGGGATACAGAGGGTGAGTACCATGCCCTGACCGGCAATATGTCCGGATGCCTTCTGGCCGACTATATCATTGGCCAGCGCAAGGCGACAGGCAAGCTTCCCGATGACGGATTCCTCGTCACGACGATCGTTTCCACCAACCTCGCGCAGGCGATTGCCGCGGACTATGGTGTTGACTTCGTGGAAGTCCTCACAGGTTTTAAGTATATCGGCGAGAAGATCCTGATTTCGGAGGAGACCGGCAAGGGGCACTATCAGTTTGGTTTCGAGGAGAGTTATGGCTCGCTGGCCGGAGAGTATGCGCGCGATAAGGACGCAGTCGCCGGTTCCCTAAGCCTGTGTGAGGCTGCTGCCTGGTATAAGACACAGGGCAAGACGCTCTGGGAGGCCATGACCGGTCTGTATGAGAAGCACGGCTGGTACCAGGACGGCGTGAAGGCAGTGGCGCATGAAGGCGCCCAGGGGCTGGAGCTAATCGCTGCTATGATGGAAGCGCTGAGAAATGATCCGCCGAGGAAACTCGGCTCCTGGGATGTGGTCGCGATGCGCGATTACCGCTCTCATATCAGAAAGGTCTTTGATCCGGAGAGCGAGGAGACGCTCGATCTTCCGAAGTCAAATGTGCTGTATTTTGAGCTGACCGATCAGGCATGGGTTTGTGTCAGACCGTCCGGAACCGAGCCTAAGATCAAGTTCTATTTCGGCGTGCGCGGCGAGAGCGAAGATGCGTCCAAAAAGGCACTGGAGGAATTGACGAATGCGGTCGATTCCTATATGGACGGGATACAGAGCCGGATTTGATGAAAAAGCCTGTTTTGCTGAAAATACCGCGGTTTTTTCATTGAAACACTTGACAAAATAGGTTATAATCTGTATAAACAAATAGGTGGTTATCACATACATTAAAAATGTAAATTTAAGGAGGAAAAGTTATGAACAAAACAGAATTAGTTGCAGCAATCGCTGACCAGGCTGGACTTTCCAAGAAAGACGCAGAGAAGGCTCTGAAAGCTTTTACAGATACAGTTACCGCAGAGCTCAAGAAGGGCGAAAAAGTACAGCTCGTAGGCTTTGGTACATTTGAAGTTTCCGAGAGAGCTGCACGCGAAGGAAGAAATCCGCAGACAGGCAAAGCGATGAAGATTGCTGCATCAAAGGCTCCGAAGTTCAAGGCCGGCAAGGCTTTGAAAGTTGCTGTAAACCTTTAATTCTGGTTTAGTAACTGATGATTATAGCCCGCCTTATTAAGGCGGGCTTTTTCATAGGAGGAATTATGAGACTTGACAAGTATCTGAAGGTATCCCGTCTGATCAAACGCCGCACAGTCGCCAGAGAGGCGTGCGACCAGGGCAGAGTATCCCTCAACGGACGTGTGGCCAAGGCAGGCGCAGCGGTAAAAGTGGGCGATGTGATCGAGATCGCGTTTGGCACGCGCAACGTGAAAGCGGAGATCCTGGACATCAGTGAAACCGTCCGAAAAGAGGACGCAAAGGAGATGTACCGCTATATATAGTGGCTCTGAAAATGACTTGTATACCAGTTTTTAAAAATGGCCCGAAAAAGCTTGAAAATAGTTTCTTTTAAGGCTATTATTACGATGCGAGGTTGGGGAGCCTCTCTTGTGGTGTAAACCATTCATTTTTAAGGGGAGAACAGACTATGAGTCAGGTAAGGGGTCATAACAGCCGGGATGCGCGTGCCCGGAAACGCAGACACAAGGCCAGCCGCAGTGTCTTTTTTATTTGCCTGAGCGTTATCTGCTTTACGATCGCAGTGGGTGCACTGCAGTTGTCGCTGAGGAGACAGGAGTCTGCCTACCGGAGACAGGAGAAGTCCCTGCAGGTCCAGATCAATAATGAGAAGGCTCGCGCTAAGGAGCTGAATGAGCTTGAGGCGTATATGAAGTCCGACCGTTACATCGAGGATACAGCGCGTGAGAAACTCGGTATGGCTTATCCCAACGACCTGCTCTTAAAGGCCAGATAAGGCCGGTTTTAATATGTCGATTGCTAGTCCGAAAGGCATCTGCCTTTCGGACTTGTTTTTTTATCGGGCGTTAACGTACAATAGGACTGATGGATCAGTTTATCTCGGCAACTGAACAGTATATCCGTGCACACGGACTCCTGCAAAAAGGGGACCGCCTGATCGTTGGCGTATCGGGCGGTGCGGACTCCGTATGCCTTCTTGAAGTGCTTCTGGCGCTTAAAGAAAAATGGCAGTGGGATATCACTGTGGTTCATATCAACCACGGTATCCGGGGAGAAAGCGCGGATGCTGATGAAACCTTTGTCAGAGATCTGTGCAAGGACAGAGGTGTCCGTTGTCATGTCTATCTGGAGAATGTCCCGGCAATGGCAAAAGAGGAGGGCCTCAGCGTGGAAGAGGCCGGACGTCTGGTGCGGCGCGGGGCATTTGAGAGAGAGCTTGAAAGCGCACCGGTAAACGGAAGGATCGTTCTGGCACACCACGCGGATGATAATGCGGAGACATTCCTGATGAATGTCAGCCGCGGTACCGGAATCGAAGGACTGGGCGGGATCCGTCCTGAAGCCGGATCCTATGTGCGTCCGCTTCTGTGGGCAGGCAGGGATGAGATCGAGGCATTTCTGGGCAGGCGGAATCTGGCGTACTGTGAAGACGAGAGCAATGAGGATGAAAGCTACACGCGTAATCTGATCCGTCATCAGGTGATGCCGCTGCTCACTGAGCATGTCAACAGCCGCGCCGCGGAGCATATCGGCAGTGCGATGCAGGAGATCAGGGAGCTTACCGCTTATCTGGATCGCGAGACGGACAGGCTCATGGCTTTATACGTGAAGCAGGAAGACGGACAGTGGGTCCTGGATGCAAAAGCCGCACAGGAAGAGCCGTATCTGGTCTCGTGTCTGATCAAGAAGTGTCTGATCGGAGCTGCCGGCTGCGCCAAAGATATCGGGAGGACCCATATCACGGCGGTAGAGGATCTTCTTGCCGGCCAAACCGGGAGAGAGGCTTCGCTCCCCTATGGCCTTACAGCTGTCAGGGAATACGGACGCGTAGTCATGCGGACAGAGAGTGCAAAGTCCGGGGAGAGTGCGCCCCCTTTCAGGGCTGAAAGCCGCTTTGTCGATGAGCTCGGAGCGATGGATGATCCCTATACGAAATATTTTGATTATGGTATAATCACAGACAGATCTGTATTTCGGACCAGGCAGCCCGGCGATTATATTGTGATCGATGCGGCAGGCCACAGACAGAAGGTCGGCGACTGGATGACCGACCACAAGATACCACATGAGAAGAGGGATGAGATCAGACTGCTCGCGGACGGTAAACATGTGTATTGGATTGCCGGTTACAGACAGTCTGAGGACTCTCTGGTGACAGAGGATACTGAAACAATCATAGAATGGAAGGTGAAAGAGCATGAATCTTGCAAAAGTCCACACACTGATTTCGGAGGAAGAGCTTCAGAAAAGAATCAAGGAGGTTGCCGAGGAGATTAACCGTGACTACGCCGGTAAATCGGTCCACCTGATCGGCATTTTAAAGGGCAGCGTCTTTTATATCGTAGACCTGGCCAAGCATCTGAACTGCACCGTGACGATGGACTTTATGAGCGTATCCAGCTACGCCAACGCTTCCAAATCCAGCGGCGTTGTCCGTCTGATCAAGGACCTTGATGAGCCGATCGAGGGCAGAGATGTTCTGGTCGTGGAAGATATCATTGATTCGGGCTATACACTTTCCTACTTGCTGGATAACCTCGGCAAGAGAAACCCGAAGAGCCTGAAACTGACAACACTTCTGGACAAACCGGACAGACGTGTGGTCAAGGGCGTCGACGTCGACTATGTCGGCTTCGTGATTCCCGATGAGTTTGTGGTGGGGTACGGTCTTGATTATCAGCAGGAGTACCGTGACCTGCCTTATATCGGTTACTTTAAGAAAGAGGATCTGGTCAGCTGATGGGAACAAACCAAAACAATAATAACAGAAGAATACCTTTTCTCTTTATTATGCTCGCGATCCTGATGGTCGTGTATTTTCTGACGCAGAGCGGGCAGCAGGAAGGAACCATCACCTATAAAGAGTTTAAGCATTTAGTCAACAGCAAGATGGTCAGGAAGGTTGATATTCATCAGAACCGGTCGGTTCCGACCGGAACGGTCACCTTCACCATCAAGGATAAGGATGAGGTACAGGTCGTCTACGTTTCTGACGTCGGCAAAACGACAGAATTCCTCGACAGCAAAAATGTCGAGTACACGTTGGACAACATCCGCGAGGAGAGTTACTTTGTCTCATCGATCCTGCCGCTCTTATCGCTTGTCTTTCTGGGCGTGATCTTCATCTTTATGATGAACCGGCAGGCAGGCGGGGGCATGTCGGCTATGAATTTTGGCAGCAACCGCGCCAAGATGACGACTGAGAAAGATAAGAAGGTGACTTTCAAGCAGGTTGCCGGTCTTGACGAGGAGAAGGAAGAGCTCTACGAAGTCGTTGATTTCCTGAAAAATCCGCAGAAGTACCTTCTCATGGGTGCACGTATTCCGAAGGGCGTTCTGCTCGAGGGACCTCCCGGAACCGGTAAGACGCTTCTTGCCAGAGCCGTAGCCGGCGAGGCGGGCGTGCCGTTCTTTACGATCTCGGGTTCTGACTTTGTGGAAATGTTTGTCGGTGTCGGCGCATCCCGTGTTAGAGATCTGTTTGCGGACGCGAAGAAGCACGCACCGTGTATCGTCTTTATCGATGAGATCGACGCTGTCGGAAGACGCCGCGGAACCGGTATGGGCGGCGGCCATGATGAGCGCGAGCAGACACTCAATCAGCTGCTTGTCGAGATGGACGGCTTTGGGTTGCATGAAGGCATCATTGTGCTGGCCGCGACCAACCGTGTCGACATTTTGGATCCCGCTATCCTGCGTCCGGGGCGCTTTGACCGTAAGGTGGTCGTCGGCCGTCCGGATGTGAAAGGACGCGAGGAGATCCTGAAGGTGCACGCTGCCAACAAGCCGCTCTCTGATGATGTGGATCTGAAACAGATTGCACAGACGACTCCGGGATTTACCGGTGCTGATCTTGAGAACCTGATGAATGAGGCTGCTATCATCGCAGCCAAGACGTCCCGTCCTTTCATCCAGATGTCGGATATCCGCCAGGCCTTTATCAAGGTCGGTATTGGCACCGAGAAAAAGAGCAAAGTCATATCAGACAAGGACAAGAGGATCACGGCCTTCCACGAGGCGGGTCATGCGATCATCTTCCATGTGTTGCCGGATATCGGTCCGGTCCACATGGTCTCGATCATTCCGACCGGAAACGGCGCAGCGGGCTATACGATGCCGCTGCCTGAGCGGGACGAGCTCTTTAACACGCGCGGTCAGATGCTGCAGGATATCACGGCGACCCTCGGCGGACGCGTCGCGGAGGAAGAGGTATTTGATGATATCACGACAGGTGCTTCGCAGGATATCAAACATGCGACAGCCCTGGCCCGCTCCATGGTCACTAAGTTCGGCATGTCCGATAAGCTCGGACTGATCAGCTATGATGATGAGAGCGATGATGTCTTTATCGGCCGCGATCTGATGCACACCAGCCGCCGTTACAGCGAGGAGGTTGCATCGGCCATCGATGAAGAAGTCAAACGCATCATTGATGAATGCTACGGGAAAGCACATCAGATCATCAGCGAGAACCGAGCTGTACTCAATGCCTGCGCTGAGTTGCTTCTTGAAAAAGAGAAGATCACGCGTGCGGAGTTTGAGGCGTTGTTTGAGGCTCCGGAGCAGGTGATACCTGAAGAACTTTCACAGGCAACAGAGGAGACAAATGATTAGAGAAGCACTGTTTGCTGATTTAACAGAGTTTTATATCAAACCGCATGAGCCTGAAACCGGTCAGACGGTCAGGCTCTTTTTCCGTGCGGGTAAAAACGATGATTTGCGCGTGTGTATTCATCCGCTCACAGCCCTTCCACAGGAAGATATTGAGATGGCGCGCTCAGACAGGGCAGGAGACGACGAGATCTTCGCATGGTACGAAGTGAGCATCGAGATGCCGGGAGAGCCGCTGTGGTATTATTTCACTGTTTCTGCGGGAGAAGAGTTTTGCTGTTATTCCAGAGGCGGTGTGGTCGATAACACGGAAAGTGCAGCGGGTCAGCCGTTTGTGCTCATTCCGGGCTTTTACACTCCGGGCTGGGCGAAGGGTGCTGTATGTTATCAGATCATGGTCGACCGTTTCAGGAATGGTGATCTGAGCAACGATGTGCGCGGCGATGAGTATACATACCTGGGAAAACCCTGCGGTGCACATAAGTGCTGGGATGACCTCCCGGGTAATGAGGACTACCGTGATTTTTACGGCGGCGATCTGCAGGGTGTGATCGATAAACTGGATTACCTGAAACACCTGGGTGTTGATGTCATCTACTTCAACCCGCTGTTTGAGTCACCGTCTTCCCACAAATATGACACGCAGGATTACGAGCATATCGATCCCCATTTCGGGAGCGATGAGCTTTTTGCACATCTGGTGGAACAGATGCACCAGCGCGGGATGCGCGTCATTCTCGACGGTGTCTTTAATCACTGCGGTTCATTTAACCATTGGCTGGGCGTGGAGACCGAAGATGAGGACGGGGCTTACCTCAATCCGGACAGTCCCTACAGAGACTATTTCCTGTTTACGGACGAGTCCGCATGGCCGCGGAACGATAGCTACATGAAATGGTGGGATAATAAGACATTGCCCAAGCTGAACTACGGGTCGGAAAAACTGCGTGCTAAGATCCTTGAGATAGCTGCCAAATGGGTCTCACCACCGTATAGCGCAGACGGCTGGCGTCTGGACGTCGCGGCGGATCTGGGTATGAGTGCCGAGATGAACCATAGTTTCTGGAAAGAGTTCAGGGCTGCGGTCAGAAAGGCAAATCCCGATGCGCTAATCATTGCGGAACACTATGAAGATCCGGCGCCCTGGCTGGGCGGAGATGAGTGGGATTCGCTGATGAACTATCAGGCGTTCTTTGACCCGGTCAGCCTGTTCTTTACAGGAATGGAAAAGCACGCGGACAGATGGGAGCCGGATCGCTACAGAAACGGATATGCCTTTGCGCTGAGCCTTCTGGGCGCCGGCAGCAGGCTTCCCGGACCGTCAGTGGAAGTGGCGCTCAATCAGCTTTCCAATCATGACCATACGCGTTTTCTGACAAGAACCAACCACACAGAGGGACGGCTGGTCAACCGCGGCGCCGCCGCGGCAAATGACCGCGTCTCCAAACCTGTCCTGCGCGCCGCGGCGCTCTTTCAGATGGCCTGGACCGGTATGCCCGGTATCTATTATGGAGACGAGGCAGGGGTTGCCGGCTGGACTGATCCGGATAACCGCAGGACTTATCCCTGGGGATGGGAGGACATGGATCTCATCCACTTCCATCAGCTTCTGACCTATTTCAGGCACACGCATCCGGCGATGATGGGAGGATCGGTCAAGATCCTCGGCGCCGGAGAGGGTTGGTTTGTCTTCGGAAGATTCACAGATGATGAGCAGGTGATCGCCGCATTTACAGTAGAATGCCATCAGATAGCCGAGGAAGGTCTTCTGATTCCTGTCTGGCAGACAGGCGCAAAAAAGGATACGGCTTTTCGCCGCATCCTTATGACAGATTCTAATTCGTTTTCATTGGCTGATGTCATGCATCAGCAGCATGACGGGATGATAAGAGTCGATATGCCGGAGACAGGTGCCCTGCTTCTGGAATCTACGGAGTACCATTTCCCGCCGGCTATTTAGTCAGCACTTCAACACCGGTGTCGGTAATCAGCACCATGTATTCGATCTGAGCGGACAGACCGCCGTCATAGGTGTATACCGTCCACCCGTTATCTTCGTCAACAACATACTCACAGGAACCCTCGTTGATCATGGGTTCGATCGTGAACATCATACCAGGCGCCAGAACCATCTCGGTGCCTTTTTTTGTGACATAACTGACAAAAGGATCTTCGTGGAATTCAAGTCCGATCCCGTGCCCGCCGATATCGCGTACGACAGAATAGCCGTTGGCCATCGCATGCGTATTGACAGCCTCGCCAATGTCGCCGAGATATCCCCACGGTTTTGCCGCTTCCAGCCCCTTGAGCACACATTCCTCGGTAACTTTGATCAGGCGCTTCGCATTATCAGGCACATCGCCGATCATAAACATGCGGGACGCATCTGAAAAGTATCCGTCCAGGATGGTGGATACATCGACATTGACAATGTCTCCGTCCTCTAGAATGTCATCCTCAGAGGGAATGCCGTGACAGATCTGATCGTTGATGGATGTGCACACACTCTTCGGGAACCCTTCGTAATTCAGGGGTGCCGGAATGCCGCCGTGCTCTGTCGTGTAGGTGTAGACGATATCATCGATCTCCTGCGTGGACATGCCGGCGCGGATCTCGCGCGCGACAGCGTCCAGCACACCGGTGTTGAGCTGGGCGCTGATCCTGATCTTCTCGATCTGCTCCGGTGTTTTGATCAGCTCATGCCCGGGGACGATTTTCCCCTGAAGCATCAGTGTGTGTAGTTTCTCATCGAACGCTTTATGACATTTCTTGTATTTTTTACCGCTCCCGCACCAGCAGGGTTTGTTTGGTTCCATCGTTTGATCCTTCTCTTTTGCTGTGATTTACGTCAGCTAACAGTATAGCATATGGCACGGTTAATGAAAATGACCAAAACATTTTCAGAGCTCCGCCGATGTTGGCATGGTAGTAAAAATACGGTATAATATATCTTGAAGAAATACGGGAATCAGAAACCGCTATCAGTAGTATAAAAGGGAGATCGACCGTGTCTTACATGGCATTATACAGAAAATTCCGTCCCGATGTTTTTGAGGAAGTCAAAGGTCAGGATGCTATCGTGACGACCCTGCGCAATCAGGTGAGGACAGGCCGGATCGGCCATGCCTATCTGTTCTGCGGCACGCGCGGCACAGGCAAGACGACCCTTGCCAAGATATTTGCAAAGGCGATCAACTGTGAGTCGCCTGTGGACGGGAACCCCTGCGGACAGTGCCCGACCTGCAGGGCGATCGCCGAGGGACGTTCGATGAACGTGATCGAGATCGACGCCGCGTCCAACAACGGCGTGGACAATATCCGTCAGATCCGCGAAGAGGTCGCTTACCGCCCGACTGAGGGACATTACAAAGTGTATATCATCGACGAGGTGCATATGCTCT
>JAFWDW010000119.1 GCA_017515965.1 Lachnospiraceae bacterium | reverse complement strand
TAATACCGCGTATCTTGTAAAGAAACAGCATGCAGAACAAGGCGGCAACGATACCGTAGATAATATTGCGTCCGCATAACATCATGACAATCAGCAGACAGACCATCGGTATGATAAAGTCGATCAAAGATCCGGTCATCTCAGCCGCATCGTTTCCGTCAGCCTCTTCAACAGATACAATAGATGCTCCGTTTTCTTCTTCAACAGGCACCAGGCTGCCGCCGCTATCGACCCTTTTATAAGCCTTTTCCATCTGACCTAGTTTAGGAATCACTCCCAGGATCAGCAACAGAGAAATCAATACTGACGCAAGCGAAAAGAACATGTATGGAATAGCATGCAGATAGTCACCGAGATCAAGCCCCAGTTTTTTCATGTTGGTGATCGCAAAAACTGACCAACTGGTAAACGGAATGATCAGACATACGCTCACGCTCATGGCATTAAGCGTATAAGCGAGATGTTCACGCGGAACGCGGGTCTTATCAGTCAGTTTCTTCATTGACATGGAAACTGTCAGGAGTATCAAATAATCATCAATAAACAGAATAATGGACAAGAGCCATGTGATCAGAAGCGATCTTTTTCGTGTATAAGCATATTTGCTGAGCTTTTTCCTGAAACTGTGCAGTGCACCTGATCGTTCGAATAGTTTCATCATCGCACCGACACTCATGATCAGAATCAAGGCAAATTGATAAGTGTCATCAGACAACACATCATAGATCAGGCCTACAAATCCCGTAAAGAAATACTGATGGTAAATAATCACCGTTCCTATCAGCGAAGAAACGATGAGCGTCTCTACCATGCGCTTGGTAGTCAACGCTCCGATAATTAAAACTATGATAGGGACACATGACCATATCCCGAAACTCACATTAACACTCCTTCCGTTTAACTTATGCTTAAAGAAGGGGCTATGATCACTTCATAGCCCTGCTTGTATGATTATTCCAGATCACTTCCATGTCACCCGTTCCCAGAAATCACTGTCAGTTTTGTATTTTACGATCTCTTCTTTCGAAACAGGTCCTGTGACCCATCCTCTTGATTTGTCTTTTTCTGAAATAGAGAACCCGATCTCAACGCCGTCAGCATCAACAAAGTAAGCGGGCGGATAAGCATCTTCTTTTCCGGTCAGGATCGCCACGTCTTTTTCTGGACTGAATTCAGGCAAATAAGGCCCTAACGTCTCCCCTGCTTCGGAGCGAACAGATTCTTCCCATACTTTTTGAAAATCTGCCTGATCAATACTGAAAACATCTGCCGCAGCATAATCGTCACCGGTATCAAGATTCAGATTGAGCGTTCTGACCTGCACGACGGCATCTTCATCAGTATCGCTGAGCAGCGAAACATCATTGAAAACAATGCTGATAAAATCATCAGTCGCGTAGGTGACATTATATGTTACTTCATTATAAACATAGACATTCTCGAGCTCCAGGATCTTTTTCTTTTGAGCTTCATTCGGAGTCTCGTAAATCGCTTTCTCTGTCTTTAAAGCGAAATCTTTGATTTTTTTATTGATCTTATCCTGGTCGTTTTCAAAACCGTCTAACTGAGGATAGTGGACCGACAGCTTGATCTTGTATTTACCGGTACTCTCTTCCTCTGAGAATGCTTTATCCTGGATCTGATAGGATAGATCTTTCTGTGTATACGATGGAATACTGCTAATGCCGGTATTATCATTTTGCTGCTCGGTCTGCTCTTTGCCCGGTTCTTTTTCATCCTGATCCTCATTGAACTGCTCTACGTACTCCTGGAAATCAGAAGAGCCGCCATTTCCGGCAGACAGACCTGCGCTCTTAGAGACGATCAAAGATGCGGCATAGATGAAAACAGCAACAGCAACCATGCATATCAGGGCAATGAGGCCTTTCAGCCAGCCCGGCATCTTTTCAGGCAGTCGCTGACCAGGCATGCGGTTAGTGTAAGCTGGCAGCGCTGAACCGGCAGGCAATCCTCTCTGCATAGGAAGATACGTGACATCCATCATTGTCAGAGTCTGACCGGCCGGAGTAAAACCGACATGTTCAAAGTACGGAATAGTTGGTGTTAAAGCATTTACCGTCAGAGGATGGGTCTGTCCGGGCATCGCTCCGAACTGTTCCATCGCGGCGAGAAGTTCACGGCTGATCCCCTGCATGCGGTGGTCTTCTTTGACACAGATCATAGAGATATGGTAGGGATCATTCATGGATGAAACAGCGACCAGTTGATCATTTTCATCAAAAGCACCCCACATGTGCAGTTTTCCCTGCTGCATCATATTCTGTATGACTGCTTCGCTTGCAAAAGCATGAAAAGACGACGTGCAGGCCTGAGAGACATGAGGCGCCATCTCCCGTTCAAACAGGTCATTGGCAAGGAACAGCGCTTCGGGCAGCTGCCCCATTGTGAGCATACGTATCATCATTGATCTAATTCCTCCTCCAGAAGCCCCAGTGCAGCATTCACAGCTTGAGCACGTACACTGCTTCGGTCTCCTTCAAAACGGCATTCAACGGCTCTGGTCTTTCCGTTATTAAAAATACCGATATAGACAAGTCCGACGGGTTTGTCGGCAGATCCGCCTCCGGGGCCGGCAATACCAGTCGTCGATAATCCGATATCAGAATGGCTGACCCTTGCTGCTCCCCGAGCCATTTCAGCTGCACATTCCGCACT
>JAFWDW010000118.1 GCA_017515965.1 Lachnospiraceae bacterium | reverse complement strand
GCCCGGACCTACACCGCCCACACCGACGCCGACACCGCCGCGTGTCACCCCGACAGTTACGCCGGCCGCTACTGTTACAACGCCGGTTGCAACGCCGACACTGACACCTCCGGAAGTGATCGAGAATGATCCGACACCGCAGGCGACGATTGATGACGGCAAGGCACCGAAGGCTGAACCTGAAACATTCTGGGCATTGATCAACCTGCTTTGCGCGATTGCAACATGCCTGATCAGCGTACTGCTTCTCGCGTTCTACTTCATCAAGAGAAAAGCAGATGAGGATGAGCAGAAAGAAAACAGCAACTCCAGAGCTTCCTTCATGGATGATCAGGAAGAAGCGAAGAGACACAACAAGCTCGGCATGAGACTGCTTGGTCTTATCCCGGCAATCGGATCAGTCGTAGCATTCATCCTGACAGAGGATATGTCAGCGAAGATGCAGATGGTCGATAAGTGGACGCTCATGATGGTTATTATCCTGGCAATCGAAGTCGCACTGGCAGTCTTCTCCAAGAAGACAACCGATGACGGCGAAGAGGAACAGGGACAGCCGGCAAAAGCTTAAGTAATTAGTAACTTATAGTACAAGCGGGACATTCATTCGGATGTCCCGCTTTTCTTTCTTTTTTCTGTTGACAAAACACCTTTTATTTTGTAAAGTCTTTGGTCAGATGGATGCCGCAGGCATGACGAAACAACAGGGTTTATGATATGGATTTTGATACAAGATTAAAAAGAACACGGATCGCCATAGTGGTTATTCTGAGCGCTCTTCTTTTGGCAGCGCTCGGGTTCTATCTCTATATCCATTCCCTGCTGGGTCGCGTGCAGCACACAGAGCCTGCTAAGCCAAAGCAGGAGACGACGGAGGAAGATTCCTTCAAATACGCGGATAAGGACGTCATGCGAGACGAAGACATCCAGAACATCCTCCTGATCGGTCAGGACCGGCGCGAGGGCGAGGAACGCCAGCGCTCCGACTCGATGATCATCTGCAGCATCAATAAGAAGACAGGCAAGATCACGCTCGTCTCTCTCATGCGCGACATGTATGTCCGGATCCCCGGATATCAGTCGCATCGCATCAACACCTCCTATTCTCTGGGCGGTATGGAACTGCTCGATGAGACGATCGAGGAGAATTTCGGCGTGCACATCGACGGCAATGTCGAGATCGACTTTGAGGGATTTATCAAGGCGATGACCAAGGTGGGCAAGCTGGATATTCATCTGACACAGGAAGAGGCGGACTATATCAATGACGAGCTCGGATACGGAAAGCTCAAGGGCGGCATGAATTCTATGGACGCGAAACAAGTCCTGATGTACGCGCGCACGCGCTATGTCGGCGACGGTGACTATGAGCGGACCGAGCGCCAGAGAAAGGTGCTGACGACAGCCTTTGATAAACTCAGAAAGAGCAGTCTGCCCACGATCGTGCGTGTAGCGAAAGGCGTGATCCCGTATTTCACCACGGATCTGACAAACCGTGAATTGCTCGGCTATGTCTACACAGTTCTTCAAGATGACATCAAGATCAACCGCACCACCTACCGCCTGCCGGTCGACGGCGCCTTCTCATCGCAGAACATCAACGGTATGGCCGTTTTGGTTCCTGATTTAGAGCAGAATAAAAAGTATCTGATCGAGTATCTGTACGGGCCGGAAGCGACGGAAGAAAGTGCAGAAGAGTCGGCCGTGACACCGTGATGCTCATAACCGGGGCATTACCTCATATTCAATGATCGCATTGATCTGTTTTATACTGATTTTTCCATGGTTTTCAAAGCTGAGGATCAGATTATCGCCGGGCACCAGCCCGGCGTTATAATATCTTTTAAGCTTGTTATAGTTCCTTCTGGCATAGTCCGGGCGGTCGAGCAGACCGACATGTTCCCAGTAAAAAGGCTCCCCATTATCTCCTTCAAAAGTAAAATCCGGCGCAATCATGATCCCGTTGATAAACTGCACCTGTTCATAATGCACTTCGATCATGGCATCATAGATTTGCTCCAGAATAAGCGCTTCAGACTTGGACCTCACGAACTCGCCGCGTGACGTTTCGACCGTTTTATTCTCTTCATAATACCGGCTCTGTTCATATTCCCGCGCGCCCCACTCACCGTGCCTTCCGATACGCGCTTCCCGCTCACCGTCCAGGTGCAGATCAATACTCAGCAAATCCCTGTCAAAGAAGTATTCCTCCGGCAATTTTGCGTACCCTTTTGTCATAGAGCGCAGTATCTCATCCGGATCGAACGGAATAATATGCTCAATAGCGCCGCGCAGCGTCGTCACATTCGGCTCCAGGATCTCAAGAGCCTTCCGCGCGAACTCCTTCTGCGCCAACGCGCGCTTAAGGGGCTCGTTGTGAGTGATAGAGCGTCTGATTCTTTTGCCGTTTTCGCGATAAAGCTGTAAGAATTGTAATTGGCCATGGTTGGGTTGACATATGAGGCTGCCTTTAGGCGCTGATGCCAGCCTCTGAATGAACCATTCTGTTTTGTTTTCGTAACATGACACTATTTCTTGTAATTGATCTTGATATAGCATGGTTTTTATGCTCCTTTAATGTATTATCGTTTGCGGTTTATCTGTTTTGACATTCACATCTCTGTTTTTTAATGTCATTTGTGGTGAATCCTTGCTATAAGTACATTATCGTCCCTTGAAAAAGTGAGAAAAAAGTGTGATTTCAAAAGGAACAATGTCAATTCACATAAAATCAGAGGAAATGTACATTCACGAGCCTGTAAAATAGACTGATTCAGGCCAGTTTATCCTATCAGCTTGAAAAAAGTGGCTCGTAATAACAAAAGACATAAGCTGCAGGACATTTT
>JAFWDW010000117.1 GCA_017515965.1 Lachnospiraceae bacterium | reverse complement strand
TCTTTTACTTTTTGAATCACCGTCTCCAATTTGTCGTCGGTGAGAAGGTTAACGGATCCGCTGGCACTGATGGCCGCAACCGGAAGTCCCCGGTAGTCATAGACCGGCGCTCCGACACAGCGATGGCCGATCTCATATTCCTCATCATCCATCGCCCAGCCCTGGCGGCGCACTTCTTTCAAATGGCGGATATAATCACGGCGGCTTGTGATCGTGTTCGGTGTATATTTCCTGAAATCACACAGATCCAGCACTTCATCCAGCTCATCGCGGGACATGCCTGCCATCAGGCATTTGCCGATAGACGAACAAAAGCCCGGTGAGCGGTGACCTACCTGGGTGTAGCGCTGTGCGTTCGGATGTCCATCCAGTTTCTCCAGATAGACGACGTCCGCGCCATCCAGAATACCCAGATGTGCAGTCAGATCCAGTTCGCGCATGATCCGGCTCAGATACGGTTTAGCTTCCGTCAGCAGCTCCAGATTGTTGATATGTGTGCTGGCAAATTCAATGATTTTGTAGCCGATTGTGTAGGCGCCCGTATCTGTCTTAGCCACGATGGAGCGCTCCAGCATGGCGGACAGGATCCTGTGTACGGTGCTCTTGCTCAGACCGCTGGCCGATGCAATCTCGGACAGTTTCATCGGCACAATGTTCTCGGACAGGATATCAAGGATGTCAAAGGCTCTGTCCAGCACTCTTACTTTTTCTTCCATGATCAGTCTCCTTTTGTTTTCCGGATCAGCCGAAGCACACGCGCTGCATTCATCTCGATCTGCCTGCGGCTGACCATGCCGGTCTTAAGGGCTTTCAGGATGCTCTCATAATCCGCCATACTGCCGGGCATGAACAGATCACCGCCGGCAGCGGCGACGCGTCCCGCATGGGCTCTTGCGTATTTCACGCCGCGGTTTTTAAGGGAGAAGACCCAGTCGGTCATGACGATGCCTTTGAAACCGCACTCCGTGCGAAGGAAGCCTTCGATCAGGCTGCGGTTTTCGGATGTGTGGCGACCGTTTATGAGATTGTAGGAGGTCATCAGAGCCAGAGGCTGCGCTTCGCGGATACAGATCGCAAAGCCCTTCAGATAGATCTCGCGAAGGGTGCGTTCACTCATAGAGCTGTTGTTGTAATAGCGGTTCAGTTCCTGGTTGTTCGCCGCACAGTGTTTGATCGTAGTGCCGCGCCCCGGATGGGACTGGACTCCGCGCGTGATCGCAGCGGCAAATTTACCGCTGATCAGAGGATCTTCGCTGAAGTATTCAAAATTCCGGCCGCAGAGGATACTGCGATGGATGTTGAGTGCCGGCGCGAGCCATAGGTCAACGCCAAAGCGATCCATTTCTGCGCCGACCAGATCGCCCAGTGTCTCGGCATAATCCAGATTCCATGACTGTGCGAGAGCGGTTCCGATCGGGATCGCGGTGCAGTACTGATGGTTGATCTCTGCTTCTTTCGGCGGCTTTTTACCCTTTGTGAGCGTGGTGAGGATTTTGCGCAAGGGGGGACTGAGCACGTCAAGCATGCCCTCCGGCAGCGGTCCTGTGCCCACGGCGTGAGCGCCCTCCTCATCCTCAAAATACGCTTTGGCAAGGCGCAGTCCCGCCGGACCGTCAGCCATGATGAGCGGAGTGATACCTTTATCAGCAAGTTTAGATGTCGTTTCGCCTGCAGCGCCGGCTACGTGGGATCCGGCATTTCCGATGACACTTGCGAATCCCTTCTGCTCTGAAAAACGGCCGACTGCCATATAGACCAGCTCCTCATCGCTGAGAGCTGATATTTCGGCCGGGATATCGTTCCCGTCATCCTGCTCCTTATCACAGGCCAAGACCGGCATCTGAACGCACATCGGATCCAGTTCAAAATGCGGCAGTTCAGGGATGTCATCCATCGATGCGGACCGTACAAATTTGGCCAGCGTCGCATTTGGATCCGGTGCAACCGGCTTTACCTGTGCGGAAACAACCTCTTTTGTCAGCACGATGACCGCGAAAGGAACGGTGTCGGTACTGCTTGTGCCCGCCCGTAAAATATATTTGCCGGGTTCCAGGCAGTAACAGAGACGTTCATCATCAAAGGATGCGATGTCTGCCATGTCAAAGGCGACCTGCACGGTCTGAGCTTCACCCGGCTGCAGCAGAGTCGTTTTTGCAAAGCCCGCCAGCTCCTGCCAGGGTTTTTTAAGCCTGACTTCAGGCGCGGTCACATAGATCTGCAGGACTTCTTTGCCGGCGAAAGAACCTGTATTTTCAATTCGCGCAGTGACGGTGACAGTACTTCCGTCAGGAAATGCATGGACGTGATCCACGGCAAAATCTGTGTAGGATAAACCATAGCCGAACGGGAAAAGTGCTTTCTCTCCGACTGTGTCAAAATACCGGTATCCGACATAGATACCCTCTCGGTATTCAGTTTCATCGTTATAACCAAAGTGAATCCGTTTGCAGTACTGGTCCCAGGCGGCCCAGGTGGTTGTCAGTTTCCCGGACGGAACAGCCTTTCCCAGCAGGACATCAGCCAGCGCACGTCCGGTCTCGGCTCCGAGCTGTGAGAGAACCAGGATGTTACTGATATCCTTTACAGGCGATAAGTCCACGGGACCGCCGGTATTTAACACAAGCATGAAGCGCTCATACAGCGCGTCGAGCTCTAAAATGTCCCGAATCTCTGATTCGGTCAGGAGGACGTCACCGCTGACGGGCTTACGGTCGGCTCCCTCGCCGGAGATGCGCGAGACAACATAGACAGCTGCATCTGCGCCGGCATTCAATGGGAGGTCGTATTCCGGTTCGCACATCGTGCTGCCCATGGCAAAGGTGATGATGTTTTCGTGCGCAGTGCGGGCTTCACGCCGCACCTGTCTGCGGAAGGTCTTCTTCGCCTTTGCCAGGACTGCATCGTATGCATCCAGCCAGTCTTTGCTCGTCAGATCAAAGCCGGCTTCGGTGAGTCCCTGTTCTATATTGACCGTGAAGTGTGAATTGACTTCTCCCGACCCGGTGCCCCCTTTTACAGTATGGCGGACACCGCTGCCGTACGCGGCGAGCCGACACGGATTCTCAAGCGGAAAAGCACCGTTTTTCTTTAGCAGTACCATGCATTCGGAAAGGCCTGCGCGCACACGGGACAGATGGTCCTGTTCATAGTCAAGAAGATTCATGGATCATTCCTTTCAATTAACATACAAAGCATTTTGTTTACCATGTTAGAAACAGTATAAACGATTCGGGCAGAAAAGTATAATTGTCTTTGAAACAGAGGTATTGTAAAATAACAATAGCATTCAGGCGGAGATGTTGTTTATCTTTATCAGGAGAAACAAGGCGTTTTCAGTCTAAAACGCAAGAAAGGAAATGCATATGAAACGGATACTTTCTTTTATGCTTATACTGGCTTTGGGGCTGATGGTTTTTACGGCCTGCGGAAAGCCGGATGCCATCAGCGC
>JAFWDW010000116.1 GCA_017515965.1 Lachnospiraceae bacterium | reverse complement strand
GGGAACGCTCCCGACGATGAGCCGGAACGAAGCAAAAGAATGGATTGAAAGCCGTGGCGGCAAGGTGACGGGAAGCGTCAGCAAAAAGACGGATTATCTGGTGGCTGGCGAGGCGGCAGGCTCCAAACTGACTAAAGCACAGGCCCTGGGTATCTCTGTGATTGATGAGGAAACACTTCAAAAGATGCAGTAGAAATTTATGATAAAATAGAGTATACTTAAACAAATAATGAACACAAGCAGTTACCGAAAAGTTTCGGAACTTTGATGAACACGATTACGTGAGAAAGGAGTATAGAATTATGAGTGATTTTTTCGACAAGATCTCTGGATTTGCCAGTGCTTTTTCGAAGAAGACCGGAGAGGTTGTAGATGCTCAGAAACTGAAGGCCCAGAAGCGCTCACTCGAGAAGGGGAATAAGCAGGACTATGAGGATCTCGGCCGCATGGTATATGAGAAGTACACAAACGGTGAGGCTGTCAGCGCAGAGGCATCTGCTCTTTGTGATACGATTCGCGAGAGACTCGGTGAGATGGATCAGATCGATGATGATCTGGCAGTTCTCAAAGAGACCGGCAAGGAGACAACAGACGCTATGAGGAGTAATGCTAAAGATGCCGCCGGTACAGCTGGCGAGGGCGCTAAGAAGGCATTTGACAAGATCAAAGAGAAGGTTGCGCCCGCAGTTGACTCTCTGAAAGAAAAAGCTGCTCCGGCAGTCGATTCCGCAAAAGAGAAGATCGATCCGGTTGTTGATTCCGCAAAAGAAAAAGCAGGTCCGGCATTTGATAAGGCAAAAGAGAAGGTCGGCCCGGCAGTGGAAAAAGCAAAAGAGAAGATCGGCCCTGCTGTAGACACAGCGAAAGAAAAGCTTGATCCTTACGTAGACAAAGCAAAAGAAAAGATCGATCCCTATGTAGATAAAGCAAAGGAGAAGATTGATCCGTACGTTGACACAGCAAAAGAAAAGCTTGATCCGTATGTCGATAAGGCTAAGGAGAAAACAACGCCTGTGATTGCAAGCATTAAGGAAAAGATTTTCAAGAAGGCGGAAGCTCCGGAAGAGGCACCGGCTGAAGCTCCTGCAGAGGTACCGGAAGCTCCTGAAGCTCCCGCAGAGGAAGCACCTGAGGCTCCGGAGGAATAATCAAAAGATTTCAAAAGAAAGAAGGTGGACTCATCATCGAGTCCACCTTTTTTGTTTTATTGTTGAGCCGTAAACTCTTTGATCTGCTCATAGACAGTACCCATCAGATCACGGCGCGCTTCGTTCGAAGCCCAGGCAATATGCGGAGTGATGATCAGTTTTTCGCTGTCCTGGATCGAAAGAAGTGGGCTTCCGCCAGCGGGCGGCTCTTGATCCATGACATCGAGCGCTGCCCCGGCGATCTCACCGGCATTGATGGCGTCTGCCAGATCCTGCTCCACTACGATAGGTCCTCTGCCGACATTGATGAAGAAGGCGGAGGATTTCATTTTCTTAAAGGCATCCCGGTTCATCAGATGTTCGGTATGTGAATTGAGCGGAGCATGGACCGAGACCACATCCGATTCTGCGAGGAGCGTATCAAAACCAACCTGATCATAGCCTTCCTGCGGCGCTGCCCCGGAGGCGGAGAAGTATACCACGCGACAGCCGAAAGCGCGCGCGATATCAGCAACGCGTCTGCCGATCGTCCCGAGCCCGATAATGCCCCAGGTTTTTCCTTTCAGTTCAAAGAAGGGCTTATCGATATTGGTGAAGATCGGACTCTTCTCATAATCTCCGCATTTGACGAAATGATCATAGTAGGGGAGTTTCTCCGGCAAATAGAAAAGGCAGGCAAATGTGTGCTGTGCGACTGATTCTGTCGCGTATCCTGCGACATTCGTCCATGCGATACCTCTCTCATCCAGATAGTCTTTGTCCAGGATGTTGGTGCCGGTCGCGGTCACGCAGATCAGCTTCACATGGGAGGCTTTGGCCAGTGTCACGGCGTTCATCGGTGCTTTGTTGATGACGATGATATCGGCGTCAGCCACAAGATCAGGGATCTCATCGATCGGCGGACTGTTTAAAAAGGACACATGGCCGAGATCTGAAAAACGGGTCCAGTCCAGATCGTCGCCGAGCGTATTGCATTCCACAAATACGATATTGAGCATAACTACCTCCTTGTCCTGTGCATTTTTGCTATGCGTCCACAATAGGACAGAAAAACACTGTTTGTCAAGTGCACCGGAACTGTCGAAAAGTGTCGACCGAAAGTGGCGCCAACCGTCTTGTTTTTTGAGAGGTATCATGGTTAACTTTCTGTACGGTGTCCGGCAGAGGTCTCTTCTTTTTGAATTGTAAAAAAGGAGGAGCGCGATGAAACAGAACAGCAAGCTGAAACGAACCGCTATCACACTTCTGATCGGGACATTGATCTGGACCGGTCTGCCCTGCTGGGCATGCGCCAAAGAAAAAGGGATCTATCCGGAACGGGCAGGAACCATTCTGGTGACACCTGATAACGAGAATAAAATGGCGCGTGTCTTCAAACTCGGACACGCTGCGATTGTGCTGAACAAGAGCACAGTCGTGGAGGCGACACTGCCGCGCGTTACTGTCTCTAAAAATGCCTGGAAGAACCGGTCGCAGGTGAAAAAGGTATACGGACTGAATGTGAAAACAACCAGCGCGTCGCAGGATGAGCAAGCCGCGCAGTGGTGTCGCAGGCAGGTCGGGAAACCGTATAATATCAACTACACGGATGTGAATACGAGAAAGAAGTTTTATTGTTCCCAGCTTGTGTGGGCAGCATTCTGGGACAATTTCCGCGTCAATCTCAACACGCCTGCATTCGGGAAAATG
>JAFWDW010000115.1 GCA_017515965.1 Lachnospiraceae bacterium | reverse complement strand
GGAACTGCCCCTGCTTAAGGGCATCTTCCGTCTCGATCAGAAGCCTTTCCTCAAAGATCTTCTTCTCGTGCACCGTGGCGTCATAATACGCGACCAGTTCAGAGTACGCGCCCTTGATCATATTCAGCGCGGTCACCGCCCGGTCGAAACGTCTCTCGATATCAATTCCCTTGTCGACATTCTTATAGATACCGCTGCGGACGCGGACGTTGATCTCGCGGAACTCATCGAAATGACTGTTGATCTCCTCCGAGACCCTGGTGTAGTCGATCATATCTGACGGCGTGTAAATAAAGAATCTGTCCGCCTCAGTCCGGCTGACGATGCAGTTGGTCTCCTTTTGCAGCTCTCTCAGGTAGTCGGCCAGGTGCACGAGCACCTCGTCGCCTTTGCCCCGCCCGTGCAGCTCATTGATCAGGTGAAAATGATTGATGTCAAGTGTCACCGCGTCCATCGGCTGCTTCGGATGGAATCTGTCATACTGCTCGCCGTAACGGTAAAAGTATTCTTTGTTGAACAGGCCGGTCTTCTCCTCGCGCTCCGTTGACTGGATGATCGTGCGGTTCTCATGCAGCTCGATCGTCTTGCGGACACGCGCCTTGATCGCCTCCGGCATATTGAAGGGCTTCGGGATAAAATCAAACGCGCCCATCTCCAGGCTCTTGACCTCCGCCTTCTCCTCGGATGTCAGCACAATGATCGGAATATCGGAGATCGTTTTGTCTGCGCGCGCCTCCTCCATCACGTCAAAGCCTGTCTTCTTCGGCATATTCAAATCAAGAAGCACAAGAGAGAGGAACGCGGCGTTTTCGCGCATTAACCGCAGCGTCTCCTCGCCGTCCTCCGCATACAGGATATCGTACTCATCTTCCGTGACGAGGCCGAGTAAGGCGTGGTTGGCCGGCTCGTCATCCGCGATCAGAATCAGACGTTTGCCTTCGACCGAATGGAACTTTACGTGGCTCTTCAGCATGTCTACTCTCCTTTATAAAAAGCAAATCCGTTGCGTCCGTTCTCCTTCGCTGTGTACAGCGCTCTGTCTGCTTTCCTGAACAGGTCTTCCTCGGGGCTGTCATCGTGAGAGTACGCAACGCCGATGCTGACTGTCACTTCCGGGATGTCCTCCGCATGGGCAATCTTTTTGCGCAGCATCTCGATTTTGTTTCGCACGACATACTCGAGTTCCGGTTTCATTGAGACCATGATCACTGCAAATTCATCACCGCCGATCCTGCACACATAGTCTTCCGCGCGGAAGCAGTCCAGCAGGATGTCAGCTGTTGTCTTCAACACAACATCACCGGTCTGATGACCGTAGCGGTCATTGATTCCCTTGAACAGATCGACGTCAAGCAATAACAGGGCAATCTCGCTGTCCTTCAGCTCTTCTCTGACAGTCTCAAACATCTTCCTGTTGTAGATGCCGGTGATCTCGTCGTGTGTCGCCTCGTAGGAAAGCGCTTTATTCTGCTTCTTTGTCGTCTCCAGGATGCCGTTATAGGTCTCGGCCAGATAGGCGTACTCCTCGGCTCCTTTAACCGGAAGCGGCTCATGATCCCTGATAAAATTGATCCCCTTGCGCAAGGGGCTGACGATCATCAGAGAGTTCACGATCATCATGGAGAAAATGGCGACCAGCATGAGGACGACCAGCAGATACTCAAACCGGCTGTATCTGGCTGTGATCTTATAACTGTCCGCCTGACGGGCTCTTGTCTTGTCTGTCAATTTCGCTGAGCTGCGCTGGACATTATCAATGATGTCAGACTTCATCTTTTCATATTGTTCATTGAAGACCATGTCTATCGCCTTCGCGATCTGCTCTTCCTTTGTCAGCGCAAGGTCCTCCGCTGAAAGCTCAACATCCGGGAAGCAGTCATCAATCAGGTCCCGGCTGCTTCCATACCCCTCAGCCGCAAGACGCATCGCGTACGTCTCGATCTCTGCCAGACGATACGAATCGTTGACTGCGTTAGCCAGCTGTTCGGTCAGCCTCGTCTCTTCCCTGCCGACGGCCAGTTCTCCCAAATCCTTCAGCGCTTTTTCCCGCCTTTTTGTCTCATTGACTTCTTCGAAAAAAGCACGGGCCGCATCTTCATTGCCCGAAGCCGCGAAAGACCGCGCTTTCTCGGTCAGAAAATCAGACGCCTCCCGCATGCTGTTAATCGCTTCCTGTCCCGCAAGATAGTCTTCTGTGATCTCCTGCATGCTTGACAGATTTCTCACCTGCAACGCACCGATAACCAGAAGTCCTGCTCCCAGAATTAAAAACACAGTAGCAAACTTCCAGAACAGTCTCGACACCTTAATTTGTTTATTTGTTTTCTTCACTGTGCTCCTTCAGTCCTTTTTAAGATGATACCATGACACCGTTTGAGGGCAGACCCTCACGGCTGTAAGCATATCACCTAAAGCGTCCAGAAAACCGTCACAAAACTGCCCGGCTAACGGTCATTGCGCATGTTGTTCATTCAGGGCGCTGACTGTGAACTCGACCCCGATGCGCTGTCTCTTAACCATGAAAATGGATTTGATACGCTTTTCAACGACCGAGCAGTTCTCTCTGGTCGTGTTGATCAGAAGCACCAGATACTGTCCCTTTCCGTATTTCGTAATCGTATCTGTACGACGGACCGACTGGATCAACGCATCCTTAAGGCGTTCGGAGAGCTCATCGAGCCGCGGTCCCTCTCTCATCGGATTGCGCTTGCTGTCGATGATCGTGCACAGCATCAGAAAAATCTTGTCCCCGGAACGGGCCATGGTTCTCTCGATCGTCCGGTACAGCTCCTGGAAGACGGGCAGCGTACAGTAATAGCCGCGCCCGCCCGCATCAGCGTCGAGTCTCAGCCTCTGCTGAATCTGCCCAACCGTATCATACGTGTGCAGAAGAAGTTCCCCCAGGCGGGTGGTGATATCTTTTACGAAGTCATTCTGGCGGCCGCCGTATTCGTTCGTGTACAGATCGACCACCTGATCATAATAGCGCTCTGCCTCGGCATATCTGCCCAGGCCCGATAAGGCCTCCATCACCAGCGTTTCCCACTCCTGGAACGGGTCCGCCTTGACCGCGTAGACACCGATATCGTACATGTCCTTATAACGGTGCGCGTCCCGCAAAAGCTGCGCCAGCTCGGTGAGACAGTCATGGAAAATCTC
>JAFWDW010000114.1 GCA_017515965.1 Lachnospiraceae bacterium | reverse complement strand
GTGTTTTCTCCCCCCGAGCATCAAAGTAAAAAGTTCATGGCGCGGATAGGGCCGCTCCCGAAAACCCGAAGCCTTGCGGGCTTCCGTGCCAGTTTCAAGGCGTTTCACGGAAGGCGGTGAGCAGTATGGCAGTAAAGAAGGCAACCAGCAAGAAGAAAACCAGTAAAAGCAAGGCGAAGAAGCCTGCTCCAAAACCGAAGGTGGCACCCGTAAAGGAAACCGTCAAGGAAGAGACAGCAGCTCCGGCAGAAAAGAAACCGGCAACGAAAGCGGCGAAGAAGCCTGCAAAGACAACGAAGTCAGGACTCAAGCCTGACACCTACCAGCGCAAACTCAAAAAGCTCAAAGCGGGCGATTATGAAACACAGGAAAATGCACTGTTCGAAGCACTACTCGCATTAGAGTTCAAGGTCCGCGCTGAAATGTCGGATTTCAGAAAAGAGTCGATGATACAGGAAGTGACCACCGGTTCCGGTGACACTATGAAACGCGCGAACCCTGCCGTGCAGGAGTTCCGTGCGCTGGTCAAGGACTATGCTACCCTGTGCAAGGTTGCCAAGGAATTTTGCGGCGCGAAGAAGACCGAGGAAAGCTCTTCGAAGCTGAAGGATCTCAGGTCGCTCATCAAGGTGGTGTGATAAGTGGCAGAGATTAAAGGCATCACAGAAGCCCGCATTTTTACTCCACCGCTCCGTGAACTCGATGAGACTACTACACTCGGCTACGCTGCCATTGCATACGCTGAAAAGATCCTCGGCAAGACTCTCTATCCTTGGCAAAGGTTCGCTCTGATCCACGCGCTTGAGATAACAGGCTCTCTCGGAGTGTCATGGAAATTCAGATACCGGACAATATTAGTCCTGATATCCAGGCAGAACGGAAAGACGGTCTTGTCCGAGGTCTTGGTATCGTTCTTCATGAATGTTCTGGGAGTTGAATCCGTGTTCGGCACTTCTCTCTCATTGGACAAGGCCGAAGAAGTTTGGGAAGCAGTTGTCAAGGATCAGGAAGACATCCCGGAGCTGCACGAAGATGTCGAAAGGGTGTCAAGGGTAAACGGCAACAAGCGTCTGATCCTGACGGACAACAGGCAATACAAGGTCGGAGCTCCCACCAGACGCGCGGGCCGTGGTGACAGTAACGATCTCGTGATGCTTGATGAGATCCGCGAGCATCGGGACTGGGAAACATGGTCAGCGGCAGCAGCTTCCACTAATGCAAAACCGAACGGCTTGATCGTCTGCTTCTCCAATGCCGGTGATCCCGATTCGATAGTTTTGAGACAATTACGCTCCAAGGCGATAGCAGTCATTGACGGCACCACTGCTCTCGACCTGGGCGGTGATGATATAGACGGATCAGAGATCGGACTGTTTGAGTGGTCATCTCCGGACGGAGCAAAGACTAACGATGAGATGGCACTCGCTCAGGCAAATCCTGCTCTCGGATACGGCAAATTGACAATGAGGGCACTCATGGCGAACAGATCAACCTTCCCGGAAAACAAATTCCGGTCGGAATGCATGTGCCAGCAGGTTGAGACGATCCTGCCCGCTCCGTTTCCTGACGGAGCATGGGACGGCGGAATTGACAAAGAATCATTCATTGCAGCCGATTCAGAACTCTTTTACGGGATCGACATGAGCGCGGACCGTCGCTGGACTTCCATAGGCGTATGCGGACTACGTGAAGACGGCAACTGGCACATCGAAGTCATAGCAAGACGCATTGGCTGTGACTGGGCTGAAGGATGGTTCAGACAAAGAGCTGTCCGTGGTGATATGAATCTATGTTTTCAGGGCAGAGGCGCACCGGTGACGGGCTTCGCTGAACAGCTCTGTACTATTCCGGGAGTGAAAAGAATCGCCATTGAGGGCAACGATCTGACCGGAGGATGGGGAAGATTCTGGGACGCGATAGCGGTCTCTGCTCCCGAGGAAAACAGAGGCGGCGCAAGGATATTCCATCTACCTCAGCCTGTTATGGACGGAGCGGCAAAAACGATGCAGCTCCGGAACATCGGCGGAGGTGTCCAGCTTCCCGACAGAACGAAGTCACCGGATGACATATCATCACTGTATGCGTGCATCATGGCCTTCTCAGGTGCGACAGCGCTGAAGAAGGATTCAAAGATATATGAGTCTGCTTACGCCTCGGGCGCAAGCCTGATATTCGTGTGAGGTAAATTATGGGCTTAGGAACTTGGTTTCGTTCCCTCTTCGCAGGGAGCGGTTCATCGGTCTACAGGATCGAACTGACTCCGGAAGCATACCCTCAGGCAGAGGGGCTGACTCCCAGAGAACTGTATTCGACACAGGCGAACCTTCATGCTGTGGTGTCGTTCCTTGCTGACTCTATCGCACAGCTCCCTTTGAAGCTGTACAAGAGGAACAGCGAGACCGACAGGCAGCGCGATCGCGACTCCGTGGCGGCAAAGCTCTTGTGGAAACCGAACAACGATCAGACGGAATATGAGTTCTGGAATGCTCTCATGATCGAGTTTTACCTGTTCGGCACAGCTTTTGTGTGGGTGATCCCCGACAGGTTCTCTGAATCCGGGTACCAGATGCGCATCATTCCCCGCGACTGGATCGAAGACTCGGACGCAAAGACCGTCTATGGACTTGATAAGATAACTGTCAGGACTCGCGACGGAGGATCCACATTTGATATTCCCCGGTCAGAGTTCGTGCAGTTCAAGATGTACTGTCCCACTGCTCCGGGATCCTATCAAGGACCTATCACGGCATTGAGACAGACGCTCATTGAACAGATGCAGGCGGATAAATTCAGGACACAGATCTGGAAGAGCTCCGGACGGTTCAATGCCTACATCACAAGGCCGAAAGATGTTGCACCGTGGGATGATGAGACAAAGAAAAGATGGGTTGAAGCATTTCGACAGAACTGGGGAGCTGACGGCGGAAGCGCCGGAAAGATGCCCCTGCTTGAGGACGGAATGGACATCAAGCCATATCAGTTCAACTCTAAAGAAGCCCAGTACGCGGAGACCAAACAGCTATCCCGTGAGGATGTAGCAGCCGCATATCACATAAATCCTTCGCTCATCTGGCATACGCAGACACAGACATATGCCAGCGCGAAGGATAATGCCAGGGCATTGTATAACGACTGTTTAGGTCCTACCTTGCAGATGCTTCAGCAGAGGATCAACAGCTTCCTGCTCCCGATGATCGGCGCGGATCCGAACGAGTATGTCGAGTTTGACCTGAGGGAAAAGCTCAAAGGCTCATTCGAAGAACGCGCGGCCATCCTTCAGGCAGCTGTCGGCGGTCCGTATATGACCAGAAACGAGGCAAGAGCAGACAACAACCTTCCTCCGATCGAGGGCGGTGATGATCTTATCGTTCCCATGAATGTCAATAACGGATTCGACAATCCGGAAGTTGCACCGGTGCAACAGGATGACGAAAAGTCATTCACCTATGACTTGAAGACCGGAATCAAAGCTATAGATGTAAATATAAAGGCAAGATCGGAAAAAGCCGAGGACGATGCTGCGGCGGCAGTGGTCAGGAAGTTACTGAAGCGTCAGGCGGCATCGGTCAAGCCTAAGATCGGAGCAGGCAAGGGCAACTGGTGGGACGAAGAACGCTGGAACAGTGAACTGGCTGCCGATCTTGTACCGGTCATTTTGAAGATAGCAAAGAACCACGGCAAAAGCACAGCCGAGATCCTTGGCACCGAATATGTCGTGGACCTGACAAGAAAATATCTTGAAAAGATGGCTTCCGGCAAGGCTTCGGTCATCAACCAGAAGACCTATGAAGAGCTGACGGCGGCAATCGCTGAAGCTGCGGAAGATGAAGAAGCTGACGAAGGCGAAGCCATTGACCATGTATTTGAAAAGCGTGAGAAATCCGGAGCGGATACATGGGGAAAAGACATCGCGATGGGAGCTGCCACATGGGCGCTCGGTGAGGCTTGCAGGCAGGCGCGCTCTCAGGGCTACTCAAAACAGATCACAAAGACATGGGTGACAGGTGAAAACCCGAGACCGGAACACGCAGCCATCAACGGAGAGACCGTGGATGTCGATGCAACATTTTCGAACGGAGCACAATGGCCGGGTGATGATGTACTCGGGCCTGATGGTACATGCGGATGCAACTGCGCAGCTGATGTACGGATAAAGTTAGGAGGCAGATGATGATATACAAAACATTTGAACTGAAATCGACAGATGACAAGGGACATGTTGAAGGCTACGCTTCCACATGGACAAAGGAGCCTGACAGCTACGGCGTCATTGTTATCAAGGGCGCATTCAACGACACCATCGAGAAAAAGAAAAAGACCGGGCACCCGTTCCCTCTCTGCTACGGCCATGATCTTGACCAGATCATCGGCAAAATCGACAGCATTGAGGAAGATGATACCGGCCTGAAGGTGGCAGCCACATTCCTTGATACACCACTCGCACAGGAAAAACGCGAGCTGGTAAAAGAGGGAATCGTTTGGCAGTTCTCGTTCGCATATGATGTCCTGGGAAGCGAAAGACCTACCGAGGAAGAGAGAAAACAGGGCATCCTGAACAAACTCACAAAGCTCGACCTGTATGAGGTCAGTCTGGTACCCATCCCGGCAAATCAGACGGCGATCGTGACCGACGTGAAATCCGGCAGGCGTAACAGCTCAAAGGACGAAGAAACGATCCGCGGAGCGATCAGCGCACTCAATGAAGCCGCAAGTGCTCTTGAAGCACTTTTGAGCGATACATCGGCAGACGATAACGAAGGAAAGGACAAGCCCAAAGCCAATGCAGATGCAAAGGAGCCGAAGGCAAGCAATCCGGAGAAGGCGGCACTGCTCGACTACATTAACGGAGGTATGAAATCATGAATAAGACTGAAGAACTTGCCGCAAAAAAAGCGGAACTTGAAGCTCTGAAGGAAAGCATCGAGAAAGACGATGCAGAAGCGATCACCAAGGGCACACAGCTCAAGGCGGATATCGAGAAACTGACAGCCGAGATCAAGCAGGCAGAAGAAAAAGAAGCCCTCTTGAAGTCTATCGGCAAAGAGGAGAAGAAAGAGGAGGATAAGCCCATGACCGAGCTTGAAATGTTCACCAAGAAGGCGGGCGAGGTTAACCGTTCCCTGAAGGGATGGAGCGTATCACAGCACATCAAGGCTGCTACTGATGTAGTGACCGGTGTTCAGCTTGCTGATATTGACAGATCCGTTTCGGGACAGCCTCGCAGGAGAGCCGTAAGAGACCTGTTCACCAACGCAACCATCAGCGGAAATGCGATCACATTCTTCCGCCAGGGCGCATACGAAGGAGATCCTGCTGTTGTAGCTGAGAATGCAAAGAAACCTCAGAACAGCACCAGCTTCAATCCGACCACGCTTGCACTCAGCAAGATCGCTGCATACATCAAGGAGACCGACGAGATCGTGAGCGATGCTCCGTTCCTTGCTTCAGAAGTAAAGAACAGCCTTCTTTACCATCTGGGCGTTGTTGAGGATGGACACATCATCAGCGCAATCGGCGGAACATCTGGCATCCAGAATGGAACCTACGGTTCAGGCGTTGGCTCTATCGCCACGAACATCGTTGAGGGTATCCTCTACGCAATCCGCGCAATCAAGAGCGCATCACCTTATGATGCAAGCGTTGTCATTCTGAACCCTGCTGACATGTTCACCCTGCTCACCGCAAAGGACGCGAACGATCAGTACTACGGCGGCGGATACTTCACATCTGCATACGCTCAGGGCAACTATGTTGCTCCGTATGTCATCTGGGGTGTTCCCTGCTTCGAGTCGGCGGATGTTAGCCAGGGCGATGTTCTTATCTGTGCAAAGCAGGCTGTCAAGGTTTGGAGCAAGGGCGGCGTAGACGTAAAGCTCTACGAGCAGAACGAAGACGACGCGATCTACAACAGGGTAACGCTTCTTGCAGAAGAGCGTATCGCTTGCGCGGTATGGGATCTCAATGGCGTGTACCTGCTTGAGAGCGACGGAACCTGATCCTGATCATTGCAAGGCGGGGCTGATATATTTCAGCTCCGCCATATAGGAGAATAAGCATGGAACGCATGAACATGAAAAGATACAAAATGCCCGACGGTACTACAAGACAGTTCAGAGAAGAAGATGCGCCTGCGTGCGCGATCCTTCTTGAAGATACAAAAGCCATCAAGCCCGCAGCCACCAAAGCAATCGAGCCGGAAGAAATCGAGAACAAGGAAGCTCCGGAACCTGAGAACAAGGCAGTCAAAGCACCGAAGAACAAGTCCAAGAAAGGAAGCAAGAAATGATACTGACAAGCTGGGGATATTCATTGCCGGACGCGACAACGCTTGCCGACATTATCACCGAAACGGAGTTCAATACAATGACCGCCGGACGGTATGCCAATGATTCAAGGATATCCACCGGTATTGCAGCAGCATCTCAAGCACTGCGCAACTACTGCGGATGGCATCTGGCCACTTCCATGAACTGCAAAGTGAAATGGAATGTCAGAAACAGAGGCATCATCCGGAGCGGAGCTGATCTGCTCGTACAGCTTCCCGCGAGATTCGTTTCATCCGTCACATCCATCAACATTGACAACGAACCTTTCACGAACTTCTTTGCTGATACGAACGGAATGCTGACGATCTTCAACGTAGGGCCGCTGTCAAAGCAGTCTGTCATTGAGATCGCATATATCGCAGGCGTAATGGATACAAGCGGAATCAAGCAGCTTGTTGCTGACATGGTAACTTTAGGACTTGCAAAGTCCTATGGCGTGACCAGCGAGGCGGCCGGCGGGGTATCCATTACATATAATTCAAATTGGACCAACGGATCATTTGACCGGATATTTGAAAACAATGCCGCTCTTTTGAACCCGTATCGGCTTGAGGGGGTGTTCTGATGCTTCCTTCTTTTTGCAGACAGACAGTGTATCGCATCCGGGCAAAGACAAAGACAAGCAGGGGCTCTACAATCCCCGATTGGGAAAATCCTGACGGGGATCCTTTGGCGATATCGGGCTGTTCAGTTCAGCCCGCCTCGACCTCACTGTCTGAAGATGGACGCGTTCTGGGAGTAATGGACGGACTCACGGCATATCTGCCCGAAGGTTCGGATGTGAAAGCAGGCGACCACATCATGTATGACGGACAGACCTACGAGATCAACGGCGAACCGCGTGTATGGGTATCAGCCACAGGAGGCAGAGATCACATCCTGCTGAATCTGCGGAGGTATTCCGGATGAGCGCACAGATCAGCATCAAATTCAATTCTGCGGGATTCAAAGAAATACTCATGAGTGAGAACATGAAGGATCTCATCCAGAGTGTGGCAACGGATATCGCAGGCAAGGCAAATGCAAATTATGGCGGCACCGGCTTCACAGCTGAAGTTTGGCAGGGTGCCATGTCATCAAAACACAGCTATGGCGGCAGATGGATCGGAAGCGTCAGCTCTACCGATCGGGAATCCGCCCAGGCTGAATCGGAAGACAAGGCACTATCAAGGGCGGTGATGTAAATGAAGATTAAGAGGAACATCGATATCGAAGAAACGATACGGGCGGCAATAGCCGATAATGTCACGGCATATGTCAGACCTTTACCGGCAGATTTCACGGTTCCGTCTATCCTGATCACACAGGTTGGCGGCAGTGAGGCTGATGATATCGATACATTTGAAGTCACCATCGATTCACGGGCCGGAGACGAAGAAACGGCGCTGACAAATTTGAGGAATGCAATAGGAATCATCCGGCATGCAGCAGAATCCCAGACAACGGATCTGAGGTATGCCGCGATCAATACGCTGGCTTCATGGGGACGCGATCCGGTGAGGCCGGAACTGGCGATGTGCACGGCGAGGCTCCGTGTTGTCGCACATATTGAAACAACGGAGGTATAAGACATGAAAACAAAATTAGGTATCGGTCTTGCTACCGGCATGTTCTTCACTGCGACAGCAGGAACAAGCCTGCCTACATACCCGACTGAGAATGTAGGCGGCAACGGCGACGGCACCACAACCGACAAGTTCACGGCGACTGCCGGACAGACCGCGTTCACCCTGAGTGAATCGGCAAATGCGATCATAAGCATGACCGTCAACGGCGTAGCGGTAGCATCTACCGATTACACATTCAGCGGCGCATCGTTCACCTACAGCGGAACTACGCTTGCAGCTGATGACAAGGTTGTCATTGAGTATTATGTGAGCGCATGGAGGCTTGTAGGCGATATCTCCCAGGATGGATTGACCGTGGCCACTGACAAGAGCGTGACAAACCTCTTCAACTGGGCGAACGTGCTCAAGCGTGTCATCATGACCAACCACAACGAAACTGTTCAGGCTCCGGTTATGGACACAACCGAAGAAACCATGAAGGCGATCCTCGGATCTGACAATGTGACCGTAACGCCGGCAGCAGGCAGCCATGGAAAGACGATCGACTGCAATCTCTCCGCTGCTACACTGCCCGATCCTAAGGCGTTCCTGTTCGTCATGAAAGACGGCGATGACACCATGGCTCTCGGCATGTCAGAAGGCCAGATCACAGCTGTTGACAACGTATCGTTCGCACCCAACGCGGCGATCGTTTGGAAGCCCACTCTCACCGCTCTTGGTGACGGACTCCATTTCATCAGCGAAGAGGCAGCATCGTAAGGAGATAATCTATGAGTGAAAAAATCCTCAACAGGAAACCGACAGAGGTCCTGAAGGTCAAGATCGATGACAAAAGCTATTCAGTACCTCTTGCCGGCAGCCTGTCATACTATGACGCAAAAGCATTCAGCCAGATATCGGACAAGCCGGTAATGGAACAGCTCGATTTTGCAATCAGCTTTTTTACAAAGTACATCCCTCAGGAAGTCATTGAATCACTCACTTGTGATGACCTGAAAGAGATTTTTGTGGCATGGTCTGAAGCATCAGGGGAAACAGGACAAAAACTGGGGGAATCTTAAGCCTTGCAGCGTTCACATCAGAGCACGGCAAGGCTATTGAATCCGATCTCCTACAGCGAGGATTTTGTCTCGATGACATAGGGCGCTCGCTTCCATGGAGCGCCCTTGCTTCATTTATACCGAATCTCGGTATAGAATCAGCACTCATCAGAGATATGAATCCGGAAGTGTCCGAATGGGGCACACGCTGGAAAACGAACCTGCTGCTTGCAGATATCTTTGACATGCTGAACCTTATCAACTCGAACCTCGTTGCAATAGGATCACACAAACCGGCGAAACAGACGAAACCATATCCGAGGCCCGGAAATAAGAACAAGGGCGAACACTATGGCAAGGATGCCGTAAGTGTACCGGAGCTGAGAAAACTGTTCGCAGAAAAGAGGAAGGAACATGGCAAACAACATTGAAGTCGCACGGGCGACGGTCACGATCATACCGACGATGGAAGGGGCACAGGCCTCTATCACATCGCAGCTCTCCGGCGTTGCTGACTCTTCTGCGGTTGCATCTGCCGGTGAAAAGACAGGATCAAAACTGGCTTCCGGAATAGCGAAAGGATTGGGAGCAGCGACAGCTGTCGGCGCAGCGGTCACAGCCCTCACGGCAAAGGCAGCAAGCGCATTTGTTGATTCGGCATCAAGCGTCGCGCAATACGGCGATAACATAGATAAAATGTCCCAGAAGATGGGCATCAGCTCCACCGCATATCAGGAATGGGACTTCGTTATGCAGCACTGCGGAACTTCCATGGAAACCCTGAAGAGTTCCATGAAAACTCTCGCAAATGCAGCAGAGACAAATTCAGATGCATTTGAGGCGCTGGGCATATCACAGGAACAGCTCTCATCGATGTCACAGGAAGAACTGTTCAGCGCGACCATAACGGCGCTACAGAATGTTGAAAGTGAAACAGAACGCACATATCTTGCAGGCAAGACGCTCGGAAAAGGTGCGACAGAGCTTGGAGCACTTCTAAATATGTCAGCTGATGAGACAGCCGACATGAAGCAGCAGCTTCATGATCTGGGCGGCGTGATGTCCGAGGATGCAGTCAGCTCGGCAGCAGCATACCAGGACGCACTTCAGAACATGCAGACGGCAGCATCCGGAGTCAAGAACAGGATGCTCGCGGAGTTCCTTCCCGGAATGACTTCCGCGATGGACGGGATCGCAGCAGTGTTCTCAGGCGACAGCTCCGGCATGACCAAAGTCAAAGAAGGCATCATGTCGATGGTGGATACTGTCAAGAATGTGCTTCCCGAGTTCCTGCAAATGGGATCCGAGATCATAACCACTCTGCTCGAAGGTTTTGCTCCGATGATACCGACACTGCTTGAAGCGGTTGCCGGAGCCTTTGCACAGGTCATTGGTACCCTGACAAGCATATTGCCGGAGCTGATACCGGTCATTGTGGACGGTGTAGGCATTGTCATCCAGGCGTTGCTTGATAATCTGCCTGCAATACTCTCAGCTGTAGTCGAGCTGTTCATGGCAGTTATCAACAAGCTGACGGATGCATCGAGCCTTGATTCACTTATCGAAACAGCAATCACGCTCATCACTACGCTGGCGCAGGGACTTATAGATGCGATACCGAAACTCATACCGGCGATACCCAAGATCATCGGCCAGCTGGTTGTATCTCTGGTGTCACATATCCCGGATATCGTCGCTGCGGCATTGCAGCTCATGGGCGGTCTTGTGACAGGGCTCTTGCAGTCAATCCCTGATGTGATAAAAGGCGCATGGGAAGTAGTCACATCCCTGATCGAAACGATTATGGAGTTCCCGAAGAAGATCATTGAAGCTGCCAAGCAGTGGGGCAAGGATATGATCGACAACTTCGTGGGGGGAATCAAGGGATGCATCAACAAGGTCGGCGATGCGGTATCCAGTGTTGCGGACAAGATCAAAGGCTTCCTCGGATTCTCTGAACCGGAGGAAGGACCTCTGTCAAACTTCCATACATACGCACCGGACATGATAGACCTGTTCACAGAGGGCCTAAAGGATTCAGAATCGAAACTGACAGGTACGCTGAACACAGTGCTCTCTCTTCCCGATGCGACCATCAAGGATGTTGGCAACAGCGGATCGATCACCATACCGATCTATCTGGGCGACGAAATGCTTGATACTGTACTTGTATCTGCAAATCAGCGCATCAACCTCATGAGCGGAGGCGTAGCATGACACAATTATTCTTAAACGGAGTAGAAATACCTCTGACAAGGGGAAGCTATAAAGAAAACCGCGGGCATTATCAGATAACGGGACAGACCGAAGCAGGTACCAACAGACGCGATCTGATCCGTGCGGGGATCCTGGGGCTGTCGGTCAAGCTCACGGCAGACAGCACAACGAAAGTCCTGCTGGAAGGATACAATGAAGAAGCGAGCCTGACGGTAAAATATTACGATGAAAGCACCCAGACGCTTGTCAGCTGGGACGCATACATGGACGGCCTGAGCAGTGACCTCATTACCGACGGAGAATGGGACTGCTCTTTCAACCTCGTAGATTTGGAGCAGTGATCATATGTGGAGTGGAGCAGATAACGACTACCTTGCCGCGATACAAGCACCGGCAAGGACTTATACGTGGCACGGCAGCGTGACCGATGTGGACGGGATCGTCTACAGCTTCGATGCCGGGGATATCGTAAAGGGAAGCGGTCAGATTACCCGACAGGTAAGCTCCGCGACCGCCCTTGAAATCGGCACGGTATACACTGCGCAGCTCACGATCAGATTATACAAGGCAATCAACAGATACAAGCTCTATGATGGCACGATCGAATTATACTGCGATGTAGATGTTGAGGGCGTGACTTATTCCGTACCGATGGGCGTATATACGATATCGGCCTGCACACAGGAGATCGGATGCATATCCATAACTGCATACGATAACATGATGGCTCTCGATGCGGTGACAGTGGCAACGGATCAGGGACAGGATACTCCGTTCAACTGGATAACATACTTCTGCGGCCTTGCCGGCGTGACCTTTGGTACCAGCGAACCCGATATTGAGGCTATGCCGAACGGACAGATCCCTCTCTCATTCCGGGAATGCGACACACCGTTGACATCGATGACATGCAGGGATGCCCTCTCATATATCTGTGCTTGCCTGTGTGCGAACGCATATATTGACCGTGACGGCGTTTTATATGTTAAGCAGTACAATATGATACCCGATGACGATATTGCGGCAAATGAGCGCTTTTCTTCGTCACTATCGGACTTTACAACGCATTATACATCCATAACGCTCGGATATTTTGAAGACGGATCCGTCGAGGCGGTAGCCAAACCCGTCGATGATGGTCTCTCGTATGATCTCGGGATCAATCCGTTCTTACAGTTCACTCTTCAGACAGCTCGCGAGGATGCGATGTTGAGGATCCTGAACTACCTTGCGACAGTTTACTATGAACCGTATACAGCTGTCATGCCACTACGGCCCGAGATCGATCCGATGGATGTGCTCACCTTCTCGGGCAATCAGGCCGGGACGGATATCGGAGCTATAACAACCATCGTGTACAAGTCGGGCGGTCAGATGTCGGTCAAATGTTCCGGAGGCAATCCAAGACTTGCAGATGCAAAGTCCCGAGATTCAAAAACACTCACAGCTCTGGTAAACAGAAAATCAGAGACCGACTTCTACACCTATTACTTCGAAAATACATCACCGTACACGCTCGCAGGAGCTCAGACGATGGTCGCCTCGATCGCGGTAGCAACGGTCAAGGCTGCGAGGCTCACACTGCTGTACACGGTCAACATCAACGCGGAATCATCCGGTCGATGCTATTTTGATGTATATATCAACGGACAGGCCTACAAACAATATAAAGACTGGTTCAGCGCCGGTGAAAACGTGCTGAACTTTCATGTGTCCTTCAACCTCACCACTCCACAGAACAACTACATTTACATCTACATGTGGACCGAGGGCGATTCAACATTCACAACAGACGGAACATGGAACTCCATTGCAGATCAGAACTGGGGACGCTTACTGAACTTCACCTGGACAGATCTGATGACTCCGGGAACATACAGCGACAATCCTCCGACCATCACAATCGCAACAGGCAAGTCACAGTTGACGATCTTCGGTCGCGGCCTCTCTGCAACGGCTATCTGGGACGGCCAAATCGTGTGTCACGACGATATCGGTGACGGCGTAGGCATTACCGAGGTTATACAGGAACTCGCGGAGAGCGCGCAGCTTGATCTTCCATCAATGCTCACGGACGGTATGAGCGACTCTGTCGGGCTTGCAGAACCGAGGATCATGGACATCTATACCGACAGCGCGACTATGGAAGACAATAGGATGTACTACAATCCGGTATTCGAAACTGCAAACATCTCAACCTATGGCGTGAGCGTATCGAACAACAGATGGCTCGGCTCCGGAGAGCTGGATGATGGCACGAACGGATATGTGATTATAGGCGATGAGATATATACTGCCGGCGTTACACTCATCACGGCGATGGATAGCGGCGGATACTGGCAGCTGTCATTTGACGGAGGAAACACATGGGAAGGCTACAGTGCCGGCGTATGGTCTCCGGATACGATCATGACCACAATGCAGGTCCGCCAGCTCGATAGCGTGATCCTAAGCGCAAAAGGGCCGACGATGCAAATAAAAGTATTGCTTGAAGCAAACTGCACAGCTACAAGCGTAACAGTAGAGGGAGGAAGAGTATGATTGATATTTTGATACCGAAGAAGGTTCCCCTGTTCAAAAGCAAAGAGATCCATGGCAGAGTACGGATTGATCTTCATAATACCAGGTCGGGAAGCAATGAACGCATCGAAGCACACAATGTCGTGACGAATGCCGTGGATGAGTTTATGCTGCTTAACTACTTCTCATTCATGAGATACAACAGCGGCGCCAGATACGGGAGCGTATACGCCGGCCTTTTTGGTGGTGTTTGTATGTTTGAGAATCAGATCGGCGGCGGCAACATGCTTCCTCTCGGAGCGAACAAGCTCGTCGGTTATGCCGGAGACTCGGCAACGATCTTGGGCAACAGAGGATACTTCAATTCAGCAGAATCATCCTTTAATGGGATTGCTGGAATAGCCCGCTCTGTCTGGGACTGGGGAACATCTCAGGCAAACGGAACCATCAACGCAGTGGCAAGGACAAGCTCGAGTGCCGGCAATGGTTCGTTCGGCATAACAAGTGCATCAAATGAACTCGGATACGCGTTGCCTCAGGACATGACAGAAACATCGGGCAACAGATTCGCTATCATCGGAATAGACAAGGCAGATGACAAGATATTCCTTTTCAAAAGCTCCAATAAGGGAATATACAGTGCGAAGTTTACACCCACATTCAGGATCAACGATGGCGGGATAACAACAAGCCGGTTCCCTCGATCAATGTCCGAGATGACACTGCTCTGCACCAGTTCAACGAACAATGCGAAAGTGTGGTGGTACAATCCCACCACGAAGAAAATACACTGGGTTGGACTTGTCACAGCCGGAACATCCCAGGACGGCGTCATCAGGGTATACGAAATTGATACGACAGCCATCACACCGTCGGAGACATACACAGATATCACACTGGTCGGAACGAGGCTTGTAAACAGCTGGGCTGCGAACTGTTGCTCAGGCGGGTACATCTATCTGTACGGATACAATCCCGGAGATGTCTCAGAAGTCGGCTTCTATAGAGTAGATATGTCAGACTACACTGACATACAATTTTACAATCTCAGCACGAAGCTCACTGCTCTCGGATACCCGTTGAACTCGATATACGACAACTGGATTCAGCCATGGGGAGTTGCCGGTATGTGCGCACAGGCTTATGTATACAGGCTCGGCACATATTATTATTGCGAAGTATGTATGGACAAAGACGGCAACTTCATGTTTGGAGGCATCACGGAGCCAAACCTTCATTGGTCCACATCGAAATTCACATCGGAATATCCGCCGGTGGCAGCAGGCGACGGCGTAGATACTTGGATGATGAAAACATATCAGTATTATCACTGTACAAATACAAGCGATACGAGATACACGGTTAGAAATGATTTCAATTACATGGCCACCATTTGCAACCTTGGAACTGCTGTCACAAAGACCAGCTCCGAGACAATGAAGCTGACATACACCCTGTCTGACACATAAGGAGGTAGAACATGCCCGATACAAGAACATCTCATTTGAATCTGTACGTGATCGGCTCGCCTTCTGATAATGTCGGCGGGCATATGATCACGAACTACAACTACAACATAACATTCCTGGATGCATACATCGCCGCGCATGACATCGAAAACATGACCATCACGAATGGCATGCTGATGATCACGGCCCTTGACGGCACAACCTATCAGGCCAGCGTGGGCGATGCAGTCGGTGCCATCGTGGCAGCTCCGTTCGATCCTGATGCAACATATGCGGCCGGAGCCCTGACGGTCCACAATGGCCAGCTGTGGCGTTGTACCAATGCTCATAGCGGCGCATGGGATCCTTCGGACTTTACCACGACAACCGTGGCAGCGATCATGGCATCAATGCAGAGCGCGATTGACAACAAGACTGACAAGATCACCGGTGGCACGGTGAACAACCTTGTGTCGATAGGAGCCGGTGGCACGATCGAAGACTCTGGGCTGTCAAAGACTCCGGATGCAGTACCGATATTGAGCAGTAACAACCTTGTAAAGTCAGGCGGCGTGTATTCAGCTGTCAAGACCGTACAGGATAACCTTGATAAACTGGGCTTGTCTGTAGTAGACGGCAAGCTCTGTGTAACATATTCAACAAGTTAAGGAGGAAATCAAATGTCAGACGTAACAAAACCTGTTATCCTGGATGAAACAGGGCAGGGAATTCGTGACGCGATCCTTCAGGTGGCATCTGCCATCAACAAGGGCGGTATTGTTTACGGATTCCACATCAACGGTTCCGAGTCGGATCCTGACGCGAGGGTAACATACCTCAAGGACGCGATCGGAATGACACCGGCGCACATGGACTATGGTGCCGGCAAGTTCGATTATGGTTCATGGGAAGGCGCGTTCTTCATGCCACGCCCGTGTATGCTCCGCAAAGACGGCACGGTGGCATACTATCTGAATCCCGATGACTATTCCAAGAAGGAAGACGGAACCGCATCGGATATATCGGACACCACCTTCGCAGGCAATGCGATGATGGAATGGGGCAAGGACGGCAAGAAGATATGGGTGAAGGTTGTACCTTCAGCTGATGGCAAGAGTGGCGATATCTATATTGCAGACCATCAGGCAGACAGCCAGTTCCACGCCTGGAACTTCATCAACAGCCGCGGAGTGGTGGTCGATCACTTCTACACTCCCGTATATAACGGAGCAAATGTATCGAGCGTTATGAGATCGATGTCCGGGCAGCAGGTGGCGAAAACTCTGAGCGCCAGCACAGAGATCACATACTGCGAGGCAAACAATCCCGGAACGGACAAGCTCTGGTATACGGAAGTATGGGCAGATGTCCTGCTCATCAACTTCCTGCTGATCCTGATGGGAAAATCGACCAATACACAGGCTGTATTCGGCGAGGGACTCCATACCGGAGGAACTGAGACTATCAATGACGGATTCAGGACTGGTGTTCATAACACAAAAGGCCTGTTCTATGGAACGAACTCCGGCTCGATTGCTCTCAACTCTTATGGCAACGCTGTCAAAGTGTTTGGTATGGAGAACTGGTGGGGCTTCCAGTGGCGAAGGATTGCCGGTCTCATGAATGTATCAGGTGATGTCAAGTACAAGCTCACCTATGGCACGGAAGACGGCTCAACGGCAGCAGCATACAATACCACCGGATCGGGATATAAATCATCCGGCGTGACACCTTCAGGAACATCAGGAGGATATATCAGTCAGGACAAATTCACGGCAGACGGAATGTTCCCCGCCGTAGCAAGCGGATCGTCTTCGACATATGATTGCGATGGCCTTTGGTTTAATAACGGCATCACGGCATACGCGATCCGCGGCGGCAACTCGAACAATGGCGCGCATGTAGGCGCTCTGTGCGCGAATCTGGACAACGCGCCGTCGAATGCGTACTGGAGCATCGGCTGCGCCCCTTCTTGCAAACCACTTGTCTGAGAGGGTGAATTGCGCGAAGCGCAAGAGGGGGATACCTCCCCCTGAAATGACATATATCACATAATAAGCAACACAGGGATTGGATGTGCGCCAACTGCGGTGTTTAGGTCTCCTGCGATCCACGGCGGCAACTCGAACAATGACGCGCATGTAGGCGCTCTGTACGCGAATCTGAACAACACGCCGTCGAATGCGAACTGGAACATCGGCTGCGCCCGTTCTTGTCCTACAACGGAACATTAACAAAATGCACTACCTTTCCCTTGCCCCTTGGCAAAAATCAACTCGTAACAAGCATCTGTTAGTAAGCAATGAAAATGGATGAGAGGATAAGAAGGAAATTGAAAAGCTACAAGAATCTATACAAGGAATTTGTCTCGGAAGGAAATATCAGAACGGCGGTCAGGCTGTCATCCCTGGGCAAGCGTTCCAGATCAAAAGTGCGTAAGTATTACGAGCACCCAGAGAATCACATCAAAGATCTTCAACGATACGCCACGCACTTCCACAATGCGAAACACAGCCCGAAAGAGATATATGACGGCATCAGGAGAAAGAAAAGAAAGATCGTCGTTCCGACCTACCGGGAACAGATCATCCACCACATGTGCGTGAACATACTCAAACCCATATTCATGAAGGGCATGTATGAACACAGCTACGCATCGATACCGAACCGCGGAGCACACAGGGCAAAAAAGTTTATCGAAAGATGGATCCGAAAGGACCTGAAGAACACGAAGTACTGCCTGAAGATGGATATCAGAAAATTCTTTGAGTCGGTACCGCATGATATACTCAAAAAGAAGCTCGCAAGGATCATCCAGGACGATGACTTCCTCAAAGTCATGTTCGAGATAATCGATGCGACCGAAAGCGGTCTCCCTATCGGTTTTTATACTTCTCAATGGCTGGCCAACTGGTATTTACAGAACCTTGACCACTACATCAAGGAACGGCTGGGCGCAAAATATTATGTTAGATATATGGATGATATGGTCATTTTGGGAAGCAACAAAAGGAAGCTGCACAAGATGCGGCTCAGCATAGTGGACTTCCTTCACGGCGAAGGGCTCGAAATGAAAGACAACTGGCGTATCTTCCGGATAACGGAAAAGACCGATCTTGATTTCATGGGCTTCCGGTTTTTTCGCAACAGAACGACGCTCCGAAGAAGCATCTTCCTGAAGGCAAGACGCAAGGCGCGTCGGATAGCGAAAAAGGCAAAAGCGACGACATATGACGCAAGACAGATGCTCTCATATCTCGGATGGTTAGACTGCACGGACACATACAACGCCTACCTGAAATATATCAAACCATATATTGATTTTGGATACTTAAAACTGAAGATCTCAACATATGACAGGAGGAGAATAGCATGTGGGAATTAGTATGCAGCGCCGACAGACCGGCAACCACCGACACGGAATCATCTCGCGTTTATAACCTATAACAGACGGAACATCGTCGAGAAAAAGGACGCAAACGATGAGACCTACTTTGAATTTGAAGAAGCGAAGATCGCAAAGAACGAGTGGCCCGTGTTCATCCAGAACAGGGCTGACATTGAATACATCGCCATGATGACCGGCGTAGAGCTGTAAGGAGGAACAATATGAGCGATAAGTTTGAAATGGTGAAATTCTTTTATGACAGCGGCGCATGGAACATCGACAAGGTGGCCAATGCGGTTGTCAGAGGGTGGATCACTTCTGCGGAATATAAGCAGATCACCGGTAAGACATACAAGGCCGGAGGGGAAAAATGACGATGGACTTCCTGATGGAACAGATAGAAGTTTTGAACCTCATCACGAAAATACAGGCAGATGTCATCAAGGATCTGTTCCTGCTCTTAGGCCTTTACATGACCAGTGATGAGATTCAGGAGCTTCCTGCCATAAAGAAGATCAATGAGGCAGCAAAGCTCAAGGCAGATCTTAAACTTGAATAGTTGCACCGGTGCAACAAACAATCTAAGGAGACAAAACATGGATGGCGTAACCATTGCAATCATTACGGCAACAGGATCCGTCCTGGCATCTATTATCACGGTCATATCGGTCATTGTGACTGCGAACAAGAACAACGCCGCTGTCGATGCGAAGCTCGACAAACAGCAGGCGGTCATAGAGACCAAGATCGAGGAGCTGACGCGGGAGGTTCGGGAACATAACAACTTCGCCCGGAGGATGCCGGTAGTCGAAGAAAAAATCGAAGTTGCGAACCACAGGATAAAAGACCTTGAACAAGAGATCAAAGAAGTGAGGAGGGACGCATCATGAAAAATATCAAAAACACCAGCTGGTGGAAGGCGGCAGGAATCCGCGCCATCAAGACAGTGGCCCAGACTGCCATTGCCACCATCGGCACCGCAGCTGTCATGAGTGAAGTGAACTGGGGAATTGTCGCATCAGCCTCAGTGCTGGCAGGCATATTGTCGCTCCTGACAAGCCTTGCCGGTCTTCCGGAAGTAAAAGAATAGGAGGCTGCCTATGGCAACAAAAAAACAGTTCTGCGAGGCCATGGAGAAAGTCTGGAAGAACCATGGCGTGTATATAGGCACGGCAAACGGAGAATACACCGAACTGCTGACCGTCAGACAGATCAAGCAGATGGAGATCAACTACGGATACGATGTCAGCACTACGAACAAGAATATCCGAAGAGTGATGTCATATATCGGCAAATGCTACGAGAACGGATATGACATGAGCGAGTCTCGGGCCGGTGACTGCTCCGGGATCATCGTCGGAGTCCTTCGCGATCTCAAAGTAATCGGCGAGAATGATGACTACAGAGCAAAGGACCTCCAGAAGATGTCCACTCCGGTCAAGCTCGAAGATCTTCAACCTGCCGACCTGGTATTTGACAAGACATCCGATGCCGGCCATGTAGGCGTATATGTTGGCGACGGGTTCACGATCGAGAGCCGCGGACGCGACTATGGCGTGCAGCGTTATAAAGTCAGCGACCGTTCATGGAAAGCCGCTGGCCGTCTCAACTGGTGGACGGGGGAACGGATCCTCACAAGAAAGCTGAAGTATGTTGAGGGCGATCTGATGACCGGCGATGATGTGGCAATGGTCCAGACACAGCTCATCACTATGGGATACAACTGCGGTAAGGTGGACGGCATATTCGGGAAGAAGACCAGAGATGCCGTAAAAGCCTGCCAGCAGGAGAACGATATCAGCCCTGCATCTGGCAATGTCGGAAAAAAGACATGCAAGGTGCTTGATATCATTTGGGCAGGCTAACAGGCGACTTTTCGTTTGGCCATTTTATTTCCTTTCCGGGGAAAGCATCACAGAAATGTGGTGCTTTTTTCGTTGAAAAAAGTGGGGACACCTTGGGGACAATTTGAAAAATCGTAAAATAAGAATGCAGCATTTGTGCGGCTTCTGGGGACAGGGTGGGGACACCAAAAAATATAAAAAACAACACAAATTGACACGATTTGAAGAAAAAAAGAAAACCTTGAAATGCTGTATTTTCAAGGCTTTCTTTGTCGTGAGCCACTCGGGACTCGAACCCGAGACAACTTGATTAAAAGTCAAAATTGAAGTACTTGAGAGCATTGATTTTACTGCTTTTCTTCATTTTGCTGGGGACAGCTTGGGGACAGATCGGAAAATACCTTGTTAAGTTTCTCTACGGACAGCTCCCTACTTTCGTCCAGGTGAGCGTATACCTTCATGATCATGGTCGTGTTTGCGTGCCCCATGAGCTTCGCGGCCTTCTTCGGAGTAATACCGGAATAAAACAGTTTCGTGGCGTAGTTATGCCTGAAGATGTGAGCGGTCAGCTCTGTGGCAGTAGGAGCTATCGGCAGCAGCACCCTCTGAATTCCCGCCCAGAACTTTACATACGAACTGTGGCTCATGAGCTTGTCTTTATGGCTGGGCATCGGGAAGAGATATTCGCCGCAGTCTTTTACGTATTCTTTTATGATATCGTATGCAGCATCCGGCAGCGGGATAGTCCGGAGGCTGTAGGCATTCTTCGCGCACTTACGGATCAACGGAACGCCCTTGTCATATATAAGCGTCTGGAATACGGTCACGGTATGTTTATCCAGGTCAATGGCAGTGGGTGTCAGGGCAAGCGCCTCTTCTCTTCTCAAGCCCGTGTAGTACAATGTATAGACAAACGCCCGCTGCATCGGATTGAAGTCAGCCTTCATGACAGCCTCTTCTTCTTTTGCAGTCAGCGTTCTCTTCTCTGCCGGCTCCTGCTTCACCGGAATGGCAAGACGGTCGATCGGTACCGGCTGTGTGATCACTCTGTCGATCAGGGCAGCGGCGCAGATCTGTTTGAGAGTCAGCCGGATCTTGTTGCAGGTCTCCGGCCGATCTGCCCTCTTGTTTATGAAGAGCTGGAAGTCAGACAGAGATATTTCATCAAAGAACTGATCACCGAAGTCGACCAGATGCTTTTCTATGACATTTTCGTACATTGCCCGTGTATTTTCTGATCTGAGGGCTTTGGACGTTTTGAACCAGTGCCTCGCATAGGTGAGGAAGGTCATGCGGTTGTCAGGCTCGTCGGACTTGGCCATCCACTTTTGACGCATCTCAAAGGCCTTCTTCTCAACCTCTGCCTTCGTCTTTCCGCGCACATTCCTACGAATAAGTTTACCCTCAGCATCTCTGCCGAGGGTAATTTTTTTCTCGATGATCTTCTTTGCCATCACTTGAACCCCCGTGGTCAGTAATTTGGTCTTGTTAGTAAGTAGGTTTATTTACTTATGCCGTCTGATCTGTGCCTTCTGTGGTATTCGAGGCAGAGGACATTCCGGCCGGCTTCGTTGCATTTTCTAAGTGTATTTTTTTATATTCCGCCTCGGCTTCGGCGGTATCGGTCTGTTGCACCGGTGCAACCTCATCGAGATTGGCAAGCCTGCGGATCATCTTCTCAAGAAGATCCCACTCATCCGATGACATTCTTGAAAGCATCGTCACCAGCTGCGCCTTGAAACTCTCATTATCTGTCGAAAGTTCCTTCACGAAGGCTGCAATCTCATCATTGACGCTCTTCGCCAGGAATACGTCACCTTCGCCGGTCAAAAGCCATTCTTCATTTACATTAAATTCACGGCATATGGAGCGCCGTGTCTGATCTGTGATATTGACATTGCCATTTTCAAGGTGGCTCAGTGCGCTCTTCTTTAATCCTATTCTTTCTCCAAACTGGTCGAGTGTTAAATTCAGCAATTCTTTTCTCAAATGTCTGATGCGGTCATTCAGCTCCATGTTTGGCACTCCCTTCTTAAATTATTGTAAATACAGAATAACAGTGAAAAAAATATTTGTCAATAAAAAGTTTATCAAATACACAAAAAACTATTGACAAAGTTTATCAGATACATTATATTGTGTATCAGATAAACAGAATCACTATTTTAAGACACGAAAAAGTTTATCAGATACAAAAACGGCGCTCTCTACCTACGGCAGAGAGTAGCACAGGCACCATTGACAAGCAATGGTGCCTGTGAAGGAACCTATCGTGTGAAGAAAAGAAGGGCTCACGGCCCGGAAAGGAGAAGAAATGCCTGATAAGGACAAGGAAAGTTTACAGAAGCTCATGAACACACTCGAAGAAGCATTCCCGAAGCTGCCGCCCGAAGGATACGGACGCATCATCGGCTACGGTGAAGCGATCATCGATCTGGCACCCGGACGCAAGGATCCTGAAGAGAAAAAGAAAGAAAAGGCAGCAGTCACAGTCTGAAAGGTGGTGAGTATGGAAGTCAGCAATGAAGAAAAAAATGATCTGATCAATAAGATCGTCATATCTATGTGGGATGAAATCGGAGAACAGGCCGCCAAAAGACTACAAGCAGCTCTTTATGTCAATCTTTCAGGCTATGAACTTAAAAAGATATCGACAGAGCTCACTATATACGATGAACAGAATGCTGCTGACTATCTCAAAAAATTCTTGATCGCAAAGAAGATCAAAGGGTGCACCGACAGAACGCTTCATTTTTACGGCACCTCGCTGAAAAAGATATTTGCAACGATATCCAAATCGCCAATGGATGTGCAGGCTGATGATATTCGGGTGTACATTGCAAACCGGCAGGTAAAAGGAAATGTGACGCTGACCACGATCAATAATGAGATTAGGAACCTGTCTTCATTTTACGAATGGATGCAAAAAGAAGAAATACGCTCCAAGAATCCTATGAATAAGATCGAGCAGATCAAGGTCTACAAGAAACAAAAAGAGGCATTTACTGATATGGAAATCGAGAAGATGCGCGGAAAGATCCGGGACAATCGGACAAGAGCGATCTTCGAACTGCTCCTCTCAACATGGTGCCGTGTATCCGAGATCGCACAGATCAAACTATCCGAGATTGACGGCGACAGAATCCTGATTCATGGAAAGGGCAAGAAAGACAGATACGCGTACATGAATGCTAAGGCGCTGTTTGCTGTCAAAGAGTATCTGAAGGAACGAAGGGACTTGAACCCGTATTTATTCCCGAGAATGATCCCGCTTTTCGATGCGGTACAAAAAGAAGGAAGAAAAGGCAAGAAACAGTCTGAATACAGATTCTTCTACAGGGATCCCGAGATGATCGATGGCAGCAAGCACATTGACAAGGGGACAATCGAAAGCATTATCCGTAAGTTAGGAAAGACAGTGGATGTAGTCGCTCATCCGCACAAGTTCCGGAGAACCGGCGCGACCTTCGCGCTCCGGACCGGCATGCCGATCGAGCAGGTCAGCAAGATACTCGGTCACGCGAATCTGAGCGTCACGCAGATCTATCTTGACCTGCATGAGGAAGATATCAGGAACGCGCACGAAAGGTATGTGAGGTAGCTATGGAAAAGAAAGACATCATTCAATTTATCAGTTCGGCCAGCGGATCATATTCGCCGTATCAGCTGTTTTATGACTGGGTGAAGTGCCTTGCGCTCTCCATAGCTAATTCCTGCAGCATACATCACGGGAAGATATGGCAGGAACGGGAAAAAGAGTATCTTCAGACATTCAATCGCCATGATAAAAAGACGCAGGATACATTTATGCGAGCCACGATCGCACTGGTTGAAATCTATGAGAACTGTTTTGACGATGTACTCGGAGACATATATATGAAATCCGGATGTGGAAACAAGAACACAGGTCAGTTCTTCACACCGTACCATCTGGCCAGACTGTTGGCGGAGCTGTCGCTCCCGAAAAACCTGACGGAGAATGACAAGCTTCCGCTCAATGAACCGACCTGCGGAGGCGGCGCGAACATCATAGCAACAGCTGATGTATTGCGTTCCCGGGGCTTGAATTATCAAAAAATGCTCAAGGTAGTGAGCCAGGATCTTGATTATCTGGCGGTATATATGACTTACATAGCATGTTCGTTCTATGGAATAGACGCAATCATAGTCCAGGGAGACACCCTCCAAGATCCTTATGTGGACGGCTATGACGAAAGGAGAGTTTTCCGAACGCCCATGAATGTAGGCGCACTATTATAAAAAGTTGCACCGGTGCAACGGAAAGGAGCTCATTATGGCAGAAACCTACAGAGCATCAGAGGTCGCCAAGATCTACGGCGTTGATCATCATGTGATATTGGATGCGTGCCATGCCCGCGGGCAGACTTTCGCAACCCGTCTGAAGCCCAAGGGCCGGTTCTACATTAACCTGGATAAGTTCCGGGAATGGTGGGACAGGCAGCAGGAAAAGACCCGTGAGAACAGAGGCTGGTAATGGATCAGAAGACAGCAAACCTTAATAATCTCGAAGAGATCAAAGATTTTATCCCATATCTGACCTATAGGACCATATTAGGAAAGATATCGGAGGGCAAGGATCCGGAAGGCACGGCCCGGGGGATCCGCAGGCTCCGGAAGAAGATCATGAAGGAGAAACAGCATGACACCGCAACAGACAAATGCATGGAATGTACGGATACTTAATGAGATCAAGTCTGAGATCGTGGATGCGATCCTCTACTGCAAGACCAATGTATCTGATTATTCCAAGGAACAGAGAAAACTTACCGCATTCGATGAGATTGTGGAGATATTAGGACTGAAAGGGGACGAAACATGTTAAAGATAATAAGGAAAATCATCAGGAAAATACGTAATTTGGTAACCGGGAAAAGTAAGTCGTCAAAAAGGTATCTGGATGATATGCCGCTGGCGGAGGCAATGAAATACATATCCCTCGGCATGGTCGCGGTTACCGGCAACGGTCATCTGTATGGCTTCGCATTCCCGGAGCATATACGCAAGGCTGAAGACATGCGCGTGGCATACGATGCGCTGGAAGGATGACACATGGACTATGAAATCATACATAAGAAGAAGGTCGGATGTGACAGCTGTATCAAATGTCAGGCCTGCGGCGTGGAATTGCACGAGAATATGGAATACTACCGGATCGAACAGAAAAGGGATCGGCGCTTCACAGACTTGTATCTGTGCGGGAGCTGCTATCTGTTACGCGAAGAGGGCAAAAAGAATCAACCGCCTGTGGGGACAAGCGGCTGAAAGTAAAAGGTATTTCAATGAAAGTGAATCAGGAAGAACCACGCCTTCCTTATGTATAAGTGTATCAAAAATCGGATCGAAAGTCAATAAAATATAGCAAATTACGAATCTGATTTATTCAGATTTTAAGCGGTTTCAGAACCGTTTTTAAGGGTTCATAAAGTAATTAACTAACCGACATGGGAGGTATTTTTCTATGCCATACATCGAGAGTGTATGTGTGGCGGGTAAGACCATAGAGGTTGAAAGGTATTTCACTGCCAGATATGGGAGGAGAGGTCAGAAGCCGGAGGATAAGGTCAAACCATCCAAGGAGGAGCAGAAGGCGATCAACAACCGGCAGGCTGAGAAGAAGCTGCGGAGGATCATCAATGCGAACTTCGGTCCCGGGGACTTTCACCTGGTACTCTCATACGCCAAGGCAAGGGGAGATCCTCCAAGGACTCCGGAAGAGATGAAGGATGACATCGCGAAGTTCCTCAGAGCACTCCGGAAGATGTACAAAGATGCAGGGGATGAACTGAAGTATATACACGTGGCGGAGACGGGAAGCCATGGAGCCCGTCACCACCATCTTGTGATAAACACCTCCTCAGGGATACCTCTCGGAGACATCCAGAGGGCATGGAATCACGGCCGCATACACGTGAACCCTCTGGATGACACCGGGAACTATGCAAAGCTGGCATCATATCTGATCAAATTCTCATGCAGGGCACAAGGGACGCCTGACGCACTGCAAGGGAAACGATGGGCAAGCAGCAAGAACCTGATACACCCTGAACCCCGGGTGAGGATCATCACCAGAAGGGACTGGTTCAGGTCAAAGGGCGTGAAAGTACCCGCCAAGTATGCAAAGCAATACGTGATAGACAAGAGTTCCATCGAGGTTGGCTTCCACTCTCCCGAGTATGGAGGCTACGGCTTCATGAGATTCACAATGGTGATGAGATGTTAAAAAGGAGACCACAATGGCAAAAGATAAATTATATGCAAAGTTCGGAGAATTTGATTCTGCCGAAGAGATAAACAGGGCTGCGCTGGCACAGATCAGCCAGGGAGACTATGAGGCGGTCAAGATGATAGCGAAGGAAAACGGAATCGATGAGATGGATGCACAGGACTTCATTGACGGGGTATACCCCGAGCTGTGCGGGCCGTTCACGGCAGCAGTAGGCAAGCTCGAAGTTGAGGCTGAGGCACTCGGCCTGCCGATGGTGATGCAGCTCTGGGCGGATCATATCAAGGGAATGCTGGCAAGTGATGACGATGACTTACTCAAGAAGGGGATCCGGCGCAAAGGCAAGAACATGGCGGAGCTGTTCGGCAAGCTCATCGTGGAAACTTCTCGCACAAGAAAGAACACTCCATCAGAGATAGTCGCTGCGGCACGCAAGATTGACAGCTCGATACCCTCCACGCTTCCGATCGGGGACATATCCAAGAAGAGGTTCGAAGAAGTAGTCAGGGAATATTATATCGATCCCGCAGGGCAGCAGGAAGAAAAGCCGGAAGTTGCACCGGTGCAACAGGAAGAAGCACCAGAAGAAACCGAAGGCGGTGATGACGAATGATCGCATACAAAGGCATATGCCAGGACATGACCGCACGTCTCGGGAATCATGACGGGGAAGTGTTCAAGATCGGCAGGACCTACAAGGCCAAGAAGGCAAAGACTGCCCGCGAAGGATACCACTGCTGTGAGAATCCTGCGCAGTGCTTGGGATATTATGACCTGCGGAGTGACAGATTCTTCAAGGTCGAGGCATCAGGATCCATCGACGAGGATGACAAGGAACGCATTGCCTGCACTGAGATCACGATACTTGAGGAATTGGACACAAAAGGATTCTTCAAGGCATGCATGAGCTATATCACCGCGCATCCTGACCGCGAAGAATGGCAATGGTCCGGCAAGGGCGTAGAGATAAGCAAAGACGAAGCAAAGGCAGCAGTCATTGCCATAGCACGCGGAACGGATCCCCGGGCAATGGTCGGAGACAAGATTGGATACATAGGCCTGATCAAAGAAGATGCAAACGGCGAGCTGACCGCGGCCCGCGTGGCGAAGATAGACGGTGAGACAAGATACAGCGGAACATGGTACCACATCAACTCCCGCGGGATCATCGAGGAGGTGAGACCATGAAGCTGAAGCTCATTGAAAAGACGGCAGCTCCCAAGACCAAGAAGAAGGGGCATGTGACCATAGCACAGAAGATTGATGACATCACCGTGCTTAACGCCTATAACAACGGGACACTCTGCTTCAGACATTGCGTGCGGCTTGCGACCGGAAAACACGCCACCTGGTACGCTCCCGGATATGCAAGACAGTACAGCGGATATATTGACGGAGAATCCAAATGGACGGAGCACACGCTGCTCACTGCCTACGGCTTCCGTGAATGGTGGGAAAAGGAACAGTACCGGGCAGATTCCAGATGGAATGGCGGGACGAAATACGAGGATACCTTCAAGCAGGCCCACGCCAAAGATGAAAAAGAGATCCTTGATACCATCAAGAAGCTCCACAGCAACAAATACTGGACAAACTACAAGCACAATACATGGTCAGATCTTCTTGACCGCCTCGAAAAAGAATATGACTACGCCAAGCGCGAGACCGCGAAGGAAAGACGCGAACGCAGGATCCGCGAACTGATGGACAGCATCGTGGGCACTCCGTCAGGCTGGCATGAATGGGCGACCGAGCTGGCAATGGGCCTGAACGATGTAGCCGTGTACAATGCCACGACTGAAAAATGGTGCTGTTCTGCCTGCGGTGAACTGAATGACCGCAAGGCATATATGGATGAAAACGGGCAACAGGTAAAAACAAACCGTATTGCAGTATGTCCTCATTGCGGCAGGCCCGTGAAGATGCTTCCCCGGCATAAAGGATCCGGAAATGATTATGAGATCGAGTACAACACCACGGTCGCATTCCTTCAGGACCTGGACGAATGCATGTCCGTCATCAGACACTTCCGGTACTTCGTGACCTGCACGGATCACGGCTCGAAAGATCTGGACTGGCACGAGACAGTCAGGATCGTGATGTACAAAGGGAATGTCAAGAAGCGGTACCAGATATATTACAACTACTACAGCGCCGGAATGAATAAGCGGAATTATTATGGCAGCTATTACGGCGGCAATCGCGGATGCGAAAGCTGGCAGCTGACGAATCCGGCATCACACAGGATGACAGCCGAATACCTCTTCCCTGATCCGAAGATGATCACGGCAGCTCTCACCGGCACAGATTATGAGCACTGGATAAGAGCATTCATGACATTATCGGCCAAGGGGCTCAAGGTAAACTATAACAATCTCATGGCATGTGCGGATACGAGGTTCGCAGGTATCACAGAGCTGTTATGCAAAGGACGCTTCTACAACCTGCTCGTTGAGAATGCGGAATATGTATGGCCGATGGCCCAGAAGTACTATGGACACCTGAAGCTGCATGGCACGGATATCCTCTCTGTCATGGGGCTGACCAACATGCAGACTGTGAACCGTCTGAGAGACATGAACGGAGGGCTCATGGCGCTGACATGGCTCACATGGGCAGAGGAAAACGACAGGAAAATATCACAGGCAGCTCTCATGTGGCTCATTGAAAATGATATCGGTCCCCGCGATCCGTACAAGAATGTGCAAAAACAGATATTCAAGCTCATGTCACCGGAACAGGTAATGCATTATATACAGCGCCAGCAGGCAGCAGGATACTCCGGCATGAAGGCATCAAAAGTCATCTCACAGTGGGACGATTATATGAGCATGGCAGCAAGGCTCGGGAAAAAGACCGGCGACGAACTGATCTACAAGCCCGCTGATCTGAAAGCAAAACATGACAAATATGTCATCGAATGCGAAAAGCACCGCGCAGCGATCGAGGCCAGACAGAACCGGGAACACGCAAAGGAAATGGCAAAGGAAATGCGAAAGAAATTTCCTACGAGCGAAGCGATCCTCAAAGAGATCAAGCCGCTGCTCGAATGGGAAAATGAATCATACAAGATCATCGTTCCCAAGAGCCTCGCGGATATCATCCTTGAAGGCACAGCTCTCCATCATTGCGCCGGAGCTACTGACAGATACTTTGACCGCATATGCCAGCATGAGACATATATCTGCTTTCTGAGGAAGAAGAAAAAACCGAAGGAACCGTACTACACAATCGAGGTCGAGCCTGGAGGCGTGATCAGGCAGCACCGCGGCATGTATGACGAAGAACCCGAGATCGAGGCGGTCAAGCCTTCACTCCGGGAATGGCAAAAAGAGATCAAGAAGCGGATGAAGAAAAAGGACAAGGACAGGGCCAAGGAATCCGAGAGGAAGCGTGTTGAAAATATCGCATACCTCAAGGAACATATCAACGAAAAGAACAACAGGCGTGTGCTGGAAGGTCTTGAAGAGGACCTGATGGCGCTGTAAGGATACAAGGAGAAACGCATGGTAACAGATTTGAGCAAAATGAAAAATGCATCCGATTTTCAGATGCAGTACGAGACACCCGAAGGACTGGCAGAACAGTTCCGGGACTACAAGGAATATAAATCAAGCCTTGATTTTGAGATCAAGTCAAACGCGGAAGGCTTCGTGCGTATCGGCTACCTTCTGAAGGTAGCCAGGGACACGAACATTCTTGAGGAATCCGGATACAAGACCGTTGCAGAATTTGCACAGGCTGAATATGGTCTGACAAAGGATGTTGTATCGAGATTCATTGCGATCAATGACAGATACTCGGTAGACGGATACAGTGAGAAGCTGCTTGAAAAGTATGAGGGCTACGGCGTTGCCAAATTGCAGGAAATGCTGACACTCTCGGATGAGGTTATCGAAGAGATCGGACCCTCTCTCACCAAGCGGGAAATCCTTGACATCAAGAAGGAAATCGCCGAGGAAGAAAAGATCACGCCTGTTGAGGTTGCGATCGAGGCAGCAGCTCCGGAAGCCGTTAAGGATGAAAAGGACTACACTCCTACCGGGCGCATCTGGAAAGAGTTCTTTCGCGAGAACAGGGAGTTGTACAAAGAACTTGGAAAGAGTTCTGCATTCATGGCAGCGTTTACTGAAGTCAGGAACGATGAGATCGACAGAAAGGCAGAAGAAGCCCTGATCGATATATTAGCGCCGAACGGCGGGGATGCTGTTCTGTGGTCAAGGGTGCCGGGAGTCGGCAGGATCATGATAACGGTTCATACAGAAGATCTGACGATTACATATACCAACATCCGCACGAATGAGAAAACAAAAGGCAGCATAGAAAATGCCGAAAGCGAAATCCATGAAGTATTCGGCGCGTGTGATGCTCATGAGTGGGAAATGGTATACGGCGAACCGTTCGAAAAACAGGAAAGTCCCAAAAACGAGACCAAAAGTCCCAAAATTGAGATTGAGAGTCCCAAAAACGGGACTCTCAAAAAAGAAAAAGACAATAATGCTGCCAACCGGCAGCAGGATGACAGCCAAAAGGCAGCGCCTGCAAAGGCATGGATGATGGATATCACGCCCGAGCCCAAGAAAGAAAAAGCAGAAGTTGCGC
>JAFWDW010000113.1 GCA_017515965.1 Lachnospiraceae bacterium | reverse complement strand
CTTCTGATGCCAGTTCAGCGCCCCAGCCGGCTGTGCGGTGTGCCTCATGGACGACAACCAGACGGCCTGTCTTCTTGACGCTCTCCACAACGGTGTCATAATCGAACGGAACGAGTGTTCTCGGATCGATGACTTCCGCGGAAATGCCCTGCTTCTCAAGCTCTGCAGCTGCCTCAAGGGCGCGGGAGACATAAAGGAGATTTGCGACGATCGTGACATCTGTACCTTCCTTCATGATGCGGGCTTTACCGAACGGAATCATAAACTCCGGATCATCCGGAACTTCAAACTTCTGTGCGTACAGGGCCTTGTGCTCAAAGAACATGACCGGATTGTCATCACGGATAGCTGTGCGCAGAAGTCCTGCGACATCCTCGCCTGTCGACGGGCATGCCACTTTCAGACCCGGGATGTGCATGAAGATCGTCTCAACAGACTGGCTGTGTGTCGCAGCGTTGCCGCGGCCGATGCCCTGCTGTCCACGAATAACCAACGGAATCTTTGCCTTGCCGCCGAAGATGAATCTTGTCTTCGCCACCTGGTTGAGGATCTGATCCATCGCGACAAAGGTGAAGTCCATATACATCAGTTCTACGACCGGACGCATGCCTGTGCAGGCGGCACCGAGTCCGGCACCGATCATCTCTGCCTCAGAGATCGGTGTGTTAAAGCAGCGCTCTGCGCCGAACTTATCCGCCAGGCCTCTCGTGCATCCCCAGATGCCGCCCAGAACCTGAACGTCTTCGCCCATAACAAAAACGCGCTCGTCACGTTCCATTTCCGCTGACAGCGTATCTCTGACTGTCATTGCGTATGTTTTTTTGCTCATATGTTTATCCTCCTCGCTCGCGGATCAATCTCCCTCGTAAAATACATCGTCCATCAGATGAGCCGGATCGGGTTCGGGGCTGTTCATCGCGAACTCAGCGGCCTTCTCCATCTCGTCATAAGCGGCTGCCTTGATCTCCTCAAGGGCCTTCTTGCTTGCCCATCTCTTCTTCACGATCTCCTTCTCAAAGCGCTCGATCGCGTCTTTTGCTTTCCACTCGTCGACTTCTTCACGTGAGCGATAGGGCTCCGGATCGCCTGTCCAGTGTCCGCGGTAGCGGTATGTCTTAACCTCGATCAGAGACGGTCCTTTGCCTTCCAGAGCGTCTTTCTTCGCCTTCATGAAAGCCTGGTCGATATCGAAGACATCATATCCGTCTACGATATATCCCGGGATGCCGTAGCCGGCTGCGCGGTCTGCGATATCCTCAGTTGCTGTAGACTGTTCGGTCGGTACGGAGATGCCGAAACCGTTGTTCTCACATACGAAGATGCAGGGGAGCTTGTGGATAGCGGCGAAGTTGATCGCCTCGTGGAATGTTCCCTCGTTGGAAGCGCCGTCACCGAAGAAGGTAACAGCTACGTTCGGTTTCTTTTGCATCTTGATTGAAAGAGCAGCGCCGGTTGCGATCGGGATGCCGCCGCCGACGATGGCGTTGGCACCGAGGTTGCCCTTGGCAAGGTCGGCGATGTGCATGGAGCCGCCGCGGCCCTTGCAGTATCCGGTTGCTCTGCCCATCAGCTCGGCGATGGCGTAGTCAAGTCTCGCACCCTTAGCGATACAGTGGCCGTGGCCTCTGTGTGTACTTGTGATATAGTCATCGTCTGTCAGCGTGGAGCAGCAAGTAGCTGCACACGCCTCTTCACCTGTATATAAATGAACGGATCCGCGAAGCTTATTTTCCTCAAACAGTTTATAAGCCTTCTCCTCAAATGCGCGGATCTTGCACATTGTCTCATAGATCCATAATGCACGAGCTTTATCCATTACTTTATCTCCTTCCTGATCTTAGATCTCTTTGAACTTGCCAATGCCCAGATTCTTGTTGGTGGCTGCTGTGCCTTCTTCTCTGGTCTTCTGCAGTCCCATTGCAGCGCGGATCGCATCGATCGTCTCCGGAATCGTGACGGACTCCTGCGGAATATTGATGGCGAACATGATGTCGTTGCCGGACTCAACAATGGAATCCTCCCACAGGCCGATCTCATACATATCGCCGCGGCGGTTGCCAAGATCACGCGCATACTTGAACAGTGACGCATTGCCCTTGAATCCCTCGTCGATGTTCACGACGCGGATACGCGGATGCTTCTTGAAAGCTTCGAGTGCTGCTTCCTTGGTGATCTTCTTGCCGTCCTTGGCTGTCGCCAGAACAGTGATGATGTGGCCGTGGGTCACCGGTGTGTGAACGAGGATACCTGTCGCCTCGACGTGCGGCATGATGGTCATCAGGTCAACTGCCTGGTGAGACGGAGCCTTATCCATCTGCAGCGCATTTGTCAGTCCGCGGTGATAATCGCCCGGATCAGCCACGCGGCGGATGATCGTGATCGCTACTTTCTCAATACCAAACTCGCGGTCAAGGCAGTCAACTGTGCGGATCAGGCCGGTTGTGTTGCAGCTTGTCAGCTTCAGATAATCCTGACCTACACCCTTTTCAAAGTTTGCATATCCATGGAAGAACACATCTGCTACAGAGTTTTTCTCACCGCCCTGGAAAATGGCCTTGACGCCGTACTTCTCATAGTAATTTGCTTTGTTTGCTGCGCCTACACCGCCCGGAGCGGAGTCGAGCATGATGTCGACTTTCTGGCACAGGTCAGCAAATGTTCCGGCAACCGGAATCTTCTTCTCTGCAAACGCCTCTTCTTTGGCGCCGTCCACCAGATACAGCTTGTACTCAACGCCGTTCGCGCCGATCATATCTCTCTCGCGAAGTGCCTGAAGAGAAAGTGTGGGGGCCAGATCAGCAATGCCGACCAGCTCCATATCGTCCTGCATAGCAACGCCGTCTGCCAGACGCTGTCCGATTGTACCGTAACCTGCTACTCCTACTTTGATCTTTGCCATTGTGTTTCTCCTTTCATCACATGTGTTCCGTGTTATCTGTTAATAGAAAGAACCATTACTAAAAAACATGACAATAACCCTTGTTACTTATGTTTCTATTGTAGTCGTATAATCGATTATTGTCAACGAGTTATATGCAAATAAAGGCATTTTTTGCCAAAAAGATAGGTAAACCCCCGTTTCATAATCGATTATTATTAAAAAAGTATAAAGAATACTCTATTATTCTAAAGAAAAGATGCTCCACCGGCCATTCCTTCGGGAGCACTGAGGATTATTGCTTTTCTAATTTTCCTAAAAAAGAGCAACAAAACGCCGCCGCACATCAAGTGCGACGGCTCATTTTTATACTGTGATGCCTTGTAATCTCTCGCGGCGTTCCTGCATATACGCCTCAAAACCTTCTATTGTCAGATTGACGATCAGCTCGGGCGGAAAATCAATGCTTTCAAGAAGTGTCATCATGCGGCGGGCATCTCCGACCATCGTGTGGAAATGCGCGTCCGTTCCGACACAGACCCTCTGATTGTGTTTCTTGCACAGCAGCGCGTATTCCAGTGCCCTCGATCCTTCGAATCCGTCGGCAGGTACGCGCTTGTTGTTCAGCTCGATGAGCTTACCGAGCCTTTTCGCTTCCAGCACGACCGCCTCCAGATCACAGGGGACCCTGGGCTCATCGGCGTGGCCGATGGTATCGATCCACGGATTCTGCAGCGTTTTGATATAGACCTCTGTGTTTTCGGATTCTGTGCCGGCCACAATGCCGGCGCCGCCTGCGTGAAAACTGGCGATCCCGAACTCAAGATACTGCAGCTGTTTATCGGGAACGTCCAAGCGCCCGTCTATACCGAGAATATTGACCTCCATCCCTTTGTATACGCGGATCGGCCCAATCATCTCCGGGATCATCATCTGACTATGCGGCGTAAAGTATGGTGCCCCTCCCGGGATACCGGGTCCGTGCTCAGTCAGGCACAATCCTTTCATCTGTTTGGCCGCTGCCGCAGCACAGTTTTCAGTCACTGTACTCCACGCGTGGCCCGAGATCACTGTATGCGTATGTGTATCTACTTCCGGGATGACTTCTGAGAGCTTCTTAATCATGCTTCCTCTTCATTTTCTTCGTCTGCCCGTGTGCTCATCACGCCTGCTCTGAATCCATCAATGTGGAGATACATCTCGGCCATAGCGGCAGGACCGCTTCCTGTCTTCAGCACATCATAGAGCCTCTTGTGCTTCTCATATAAACCGACCAGTGTCCACTTGTTTGCCAGAGTGATCGTCTGATAGGTCAGCTCATAGACAGAGACGGAAGACCAAAGCCGTTTGAGCACTCTGTTGTCGGCAGCATCAATGATCATTTCATGAAAATCCTGATCAATATCGACAAATTCGTCGAAATCAGAGCATTCTTTCATCCTCTCCAGAATCGCTTCCATTTCTTTCAGCTCTTCTTTAGTGATACGCTGCGCGGCGAGCGAAGCTGCGTATGCTTCCACAAGCGCACGCGCTTTGTAGTGATCATCCACCTCTTTGCCGCTCGGGCTTCTGACAAAAGATCCCGCGTACGGGCGCTCTTCGAGAACACCCATGATCGAGAGCTCTAATACCGCTTCTCTGACCGG
>JAFWDW010000112.1 GCA_017515965.1 Lachnospiraceae bacterium | reverse complement strand
GCCTTTACGAGCCAGCTGATCGATCTGCACGCCGCCGGGATAAGGCAGTCCGATCGCACGCGCGACCTTGTCAAACGCCTCCCCTGCCGCGTCATCGCGTGTGCGGGCAAGCACTTCATAGCGTGTGTAATCAGCCACGTAGACCAGATGCGTATGGCCGCCTGAGACGACCAGACACAGATAGGGAGGTCTCAAATCAGGGTGTTCGATGTAATTGGCGCAGATATGTCCTTTAATATGGTGGACGCCGACGAGAGGTTTCCTCTTGGCCGCAGCGATCGCTTTTGCCTCTGAAACACCGACCAGAAGCGGGCCGACGAGTCCCGGGCCGTAAGTTACCGCCACCGCATCGATCTCATCCAGAGTTACCTGCGCCTGATCAAGCGCTTCCCGAATCACCTGATTGATCTTCTCAATGTGACTGCGGGAAGCGATCTCCGGCACAACTCCGCCATAGACTTTGTGAATGTCGATCTGCGAAAATATCACATTAGACAAGACATCCCGGCCGTTTACAACGACAGCGGCCGATGTCTCATCGCACGAACTCTCAATGGCGAGAATCGTAACTGATCGATCCTGTTTTAATAAATCTGACTGTGCCATGTATCACTCCGGGAAATCCAGTTCCACGCTCTTTCTGTCTTTGCCGCATTTCGTGCGCGGAAAGATCTTCCTCACTTCATCCAGATACTGCTCTGGATGGTTCAATGACGGGCTGTAGTGCGTCAGCCACATCTCTCCGACATCAGCACGCTGCGCCAACTGAGCCGCTTCATACATTGTCATATGTTTAAACTCTTTCGCCTTCTTGAGCTTGTCCGGCTCTCCGTACATGCCCTCGCAGATAAACAGATCCGCTCCGGCAGCACTTTCAGCAATCAGATCGGAGGGACGTGTGTCTGTGCAGTACGTGACTTTGATCCCCTTCCGATCTGGTCCGAGCACCATATCCGGTGTCCAGACGTGTCCGTCCTCTTCTATTGTCTCGCCGCTTTGCAGGATCCCCCAGTAACGCTGTGGGATCTCCTGCGCTTTGGCCCGCTCCACGTCGAATCTGCCGATACGCGGAACTCTGAGGCTATATCCGTAACAGGGAACATTGTGCTTTACTCTAAAGGCGTCGATCAGATAGCCGCCCATATCAAAAGTCTGTTCCCCGCCGCTGATCTCGATAAAACGGATCTCAAACGGCAGTTCCTGTGCGATGACCCGCAGTGCGCCGACGACATGGGACAGCCCCTTAGGGCCGATCATGGTCAGAGGCTCCGTGCGCTCACTGTTGCCCATCGTCAGCAAAAGCCCCGGCAAACCGCTGATATGATCGCCGTGAAAATGTGTGATACAGATCACATCGATCGGCTTAAAACTCCAGCCCTTTTCTTTAATTGCGATCTGCGTACCCTCACCGCAGTCTATCAACACACTCGACCCGTTCAGCCGCATCATCAGCGATGTCAGCCATCTGTAGGGGAGCGGCATCATGCCTCCGCATCCGAGCAAACAAACATCCAGCATAGTGACTCCTGTCTTCTCCTCCGGTTATATCCGCTGCAGCATTTTGACCGCATCATCCGGCGGATTCCGGTAAAAATCTTTCTTGATATGGTTCTCCACAAATCCACGGTGCTCATAGAACTCTCTGGCCGCTGTATTGGCAGCGCGCACTTCCAGCATGATCTGCGGAATATGTTTCTTTTGTAAAAACGAATCAACTGCATCCATCAGGCGTGTAGCGATGTGTTCCCTGCGTCTGTCCTGATCCACTGCAATCTGCATCAGTTCGGCGCCATACTCGTCAAAATACAGAACCACGTAACCCAAAATCGCCTCTCCCGGCTCCTCGCAGACCCAGATCCTGGCACAGGGATTGTTCATCGTACTTAAAAAGTCCCCGGATGACCAGCTATCGTACTCCTGTGCGGAAATCCCCGCGATCGCCGGTGCATCAGGGGGCTCAGCTGTCCGGACAGACATTGCCCGACCCGTCATGACCTTTGCTCCTTAAGCCTCTCGCGCTCAGCCTGTGTCATCCGGTAATAGCGGGGCTTAAACTCATCGGCAGAAACAGTCAGTCCCTGAGCCGCACGATGCAGAGCCAGAGCTCCGACTGCCGCTGCTCTCTGACGGCTGTGGTGTACCGGAACAGTTATGGCTAAGATCCGGTCCTCAGCCTGTTCTTTCAAATATGCCGCAAGTTGATCCCTGTACGCATCTGCTCCGTCTCCTGTCATGAGAAGGCGGCTGTATAATCCCTGCGCACACATCTCTGCGATCAATTCAGCCAGCTCCCGCAGGTTCAGCACTCTGGTATCCGCGAGCACCTTAAATCCTGCATCGCCCCATGTATACAGTCCTGTATAGACTGTCTCATGCCGGGCATCGATCATCGGACAGATCAAAGCGTCAGCCGGACCTGCCTCATACGCAAGCGCATCGATGGTCGAGATGCCGATCAGCGGCACATCCAGTGACAATCCCAGGCCTTTCGCCAGCGCCGCACCGATCCTGAGGCCTGTGAATGAACCCGGACCTTCGGCTACGGCAATCGCGTCTATCGCTTCAAACTCCAGACCGGAACCGTTCATCACCGTCTCGATCATCGGCAGAAGCGTCTGCGAATGGGTCTTTTTATTGTTGACGCTCATCTCCGAGAGAACCTTCTCTTCGGTCAGCAGAGCCGCCGATGCGGTCATCCCGGACGAATCGATCGCTAATATGAGCATGTGATTCTCCTGTGGTTGAAATCATCTTCACGGTCCCGTTCGATCCGGATCCAAACCGTATCCTCGGGCAGAATATCCTCGATCATACCGCCCCATTCGATCAGACAGACGCCGCCGGAAGCAAACATTTCCTGCGCGCCGACTTCTTCCATCTCATCCACATCGCCGATCCGGTAGACATCCATGTGGTAAAGGGGTAGGCGCCCGCTGTCGTACTGCTTCACGATGGTAAAGGTCGGGCTGGTCACCGGTTCTTCAACACCGAGACCTTTGGCAAAGCCTTTTGCAAAGACAGTCTTACCGGCACCGAGATCGCCCTCCAGCACAAAGACCTGATCAGGCTGCGCCTTCTCGCCAAAGTGCGATCCGAGATCATATGTCTCCTGCTCGCCCGGGCTCTCATACACAGCCGGTTTTACAAACTCTTCCATCTGACCCTCTTGCGGTTGACCATATGTCGGTCAATCAAACCCTTAACGTCATTTACTCTGTCACCGAGCGGTCTCTTGGGAACGATCATCGCCCGCGTATTGTCCAGATAAAGCAGAATATCGTACTTGGTCTCGCGCACCTTGAGGATCCTCTTCCATTTGACAAAGAACGCGTCATTCCCGACATTGGATTTGACGCCGTCGATCAGGAATGTGTAGCGGATCTTCATCGCCTTTTTATCATGTGCGCGCCATTTTGCCTGGAATATCATGAAAAACGGATAACCTGTCAGCATGACCAGTCCGACAAACAGCAGGGTATAGCTGTTGAGCGTCAGCATACTGTTTCCCCTGACCACGAACAGCACTATACACAGGACACCCACAAAGGCCGTAAATATCCCCATAGGCGACGTGTAGGCATTGTACAGAAGAAAACTGCGGTATTCCTTCTCATTCGGGGTACCGTCAAAAACCAGATCTGTCTTTTCGGCTTTTTCCTGAATCTCATTGATCCTGGCCTGTTTCTTTGAAATAGGCTTAGTCTCTTCCTGCGTTTCTTCTGCCTGTTGAACAACTTCTGTATTCTTATTCTCTTCCATGCATACTTCTCCTTATAACATTTTCAACATAGCATTTTTATTATATCGTTTCGGTATATGTTATGCAATTAAAACACTTCGATTTCATAAAAACACGATCTCGTGGTATACTTATTCGCGAAGGTATTGTAAACGTCAAGGAGTTGTTTTTTTATGATCGTCATTCGAATCATATTTATCCTGCTCTTCCTGGCTATAGCCGCATATGTGCTGTCACTGATGCCGCGCGGCAGCCGCCGGCGTGACATGGAGCATTATAAAGGCATGGTCTTTGCGCACCGGGGGCTTCACACGCGCGAGAAGCCCGAGAACAGCATGGCCGCTTTTGAAGCAGCCGTCAAGCGTGGTGTCGGGATCGAGCTCGATATCCATCTGACGAAAGACAAGAAGATCATTGTCTTCCATGATGACAATCTGCGCCGCATGTGCGGTGTCGATGGCAGGCCTGAGGATATCACCTGGCTTCAGCTCAAAAAACTCCCTCTGGGACACAGCGAGGCGCACATCCCGCTCTTTAAAGATGTGCTTATGATGGTAAACGGACGCGTACCGTTACTCATCGAGATCAAAATCCCGGACCGCGACACGGAACTGTGCCGCAGACTATTTCATCTGCTGAGCGGTTATCACGGTCCCTATATGGTCCAGTCTTTCAATTCATTTGCGCTGCAGTGGTTTAAGAAAAATGCTCCCACTGTCTTGCGCGGTCAGCTGTCTTCAGATCTGCACAGTCTCAAGAAGAACTATTCCACGAGTGTCTATCTGGCACTGCGCTTCCTTCTGTGCAATGCGTACAGCAGACCTGATTTCATCTCATACCGGTTCTTTAACCGCAACAATATCAGCCTGCTGATCGTGCATTATATCTTCCGCTGCCCGGTGGCGCTTTGGACCATCCGCAATCAGAATGACTATGTGCTGGCCAAGCAGCATTTTGATATGTTCATTACCGAAGGTTTCATCCCGAAGGAAACCAAAGTCCTCAAGGCGACAGGTCGTAAAAAATGGCTGTAAAGACCGACCGCCTTTCCCGTCTCGAGAGCATCACAGGTATTCTCTTGGCCTGGTATGCGGACAATAAGCGTCCGCTTCCCTGGCGTGATCCCATCGATCCCTACCACACATGGATCTCGGAGATCATGCTGCAGCAGACGCGGATAGACGTCGTCATCGATTACTATCACCGCTTTCTGGAACAGTTCCCCGATATCCCGACACTTGCATCGGCGTCTGAAGACGCTCTCCTTAAAGCCTGGGAAGGCCTGGGCTATTATAACCGTGTGCGCAATATCGGCAAAGCAGCGCGCATAATCATGGAGGAATACGGCGGTCAGTTCCCCAGGACAAAGGCAGAACTCATGACGCTTCCGGGAATCGGTGAATACACAGCCGCCGCGATCTCATCGATCGTTTTCGGAGAAGCCGCCCCTTCGGTGGACGGCAATGTGCTGCGTGTTACGTCGCGGCTCCTCAATGATGCGCGGGATGTCCTGCTTCCTGCTACGCGAAAAGATGTCACATCTATGCTGGCTGAGATCATTCCCGACGAATGTCCCGGAGATTTTAATCAGGCTCTCATGGAACTTGGCGAGACTATTTGTCTTCCCGAGACAGGTGCTGACTGCGCCCGCTGTCCGTGCAGGTCTGATTGTCTGGCCTTTGCGGAGGGAACTGTCGCAGATTTGCCAGTACGCCAGAACCGCATGTCCAAAAAGACAGAGCATCTCACTGTTTTTATCATCGAATCACCTGACGGGTCCGTCGCTGTCAGAAAAAGGCCCAAGTCGGGGCTTCTCGCAGGGATGTTTGAATTTCCCAACACTGAAGGTCATCTCACATTGAAGCAGTCCGTGAAATGGATCGAAGAGCTCGGAATGACAGTCTCTGTCATCGAAGCTCTTCCGGAAGCGCAGCATATCTTTACACACAAAAAATGGATGATGCATCCTTACCGTCTTACACTCACAAAAAAAGAGGACGAACCGTTTATGTTCGTCCATCCTTCTTTGCTTGAAACAACTTATTCCATGCCCAGCGCTTTCGCGCGGTTTAAGCCTTATCTAAAAGGTCAGGATCACCTTGCCGAGAATTGACTTTTTCGGGAAAAGCCCTTCATTTTCGGCTGCATTGCGGTTTACGCACAGGACAAAGACTTCCGAGCCTCCGATCGTATGCGGGAACTTGACCTTGGCATTTTGGGATACCGAATAGTTGATTGCGACCGGCTGATCGTCAATAAAGAGCCTTTCGTCATACCTGTCGTAATCAACGATATCTCCCTTTAACGCCGCGACATAACGGATACGTTTACTGCCCTCTTCATCCCTGATCACGACAATATCATCCAGCTCAGGCGTCTTTTCCAAACGGCTGAAAAGCACATAGGTCCCCTTGCCCACCGTCTCTTCCATTCCGGCATCATCAACTTTGGCTATACCGAAGAAAACCTGGGTCAGAAGAAAGCCCAGAAGAGCCAAAAGCAAGATGATCACCAGCAAAACTTTCAGGCCGGTATGCTTCTTCGGCTTAATTTCCGGTTTGCTTTTCGCCTTTGTTGCCGGCGGGGCCGCAGGTTCTTCCTTTTTTACGGTCCCGGCCTTCGGAGCAGGCGCAGGCTGCGGCCGCTGCTCGGGTTTCGGCTGCGGCACAGGTTTTGGCTGCGGCACAGGTCCCGGCGTTGGTGTAACCTCTCCAACTGTTTGCTTTGTGGCTTCTTCTGCTGCAGCTGCATCGCGCAGTTCTTGTCTGAAGTGCTGCACTCTGGCTTCCAGCTCAGCTTGAGTCATGATTGGCTTTTGTTCTTCATTCATGGCAGGACTCCTGTCAGTCTTCAACTATCACCTTACAGAATTTCTTTTTACCACGTTTTAAAACTTTACCTTCAGCATCAAATGTATCCCGGCTGATCTGCGTCTTCGGATCAGTCACTTTTTCTCCGTCAAATGTCACGCCGCCCTGCTGGACATTGCGTCTGGCCTCCGCGTTCGATGGAGCCAGATCCGCTTTGACAAGCAGTGTCAGAATACCGATCTGACCGTCTGTAAAATCATCAGCAGTCAGTGTCACGGTCGGCATATCCGCCGCATTTCCGGCAGAGAACAGCGCACGCGCGCCTTCCTGTGCTTTTGCGGCCTCTTCCTCGCCGTGAACCATCTTGGTCAGCTCAAAGGCAAGCACTTCTTTCGCCTTATTGATCTGGCTGCCCTCAAGCTTCTCGAGTTCAGCGATCTCTTCGAGAGAAAGGAACGTCAGCATGCGCAGGCATTTGGACACATCTGCGTCATCGACATTGCGCCAGTACTGATAGAAATCAAACGGGCTCGTCTTATTCGGATCAAGCCAGACGGCACCGGAAGCGGTCTTGCCCATCTTTTTGCCCTCGGAATTGAGCAGCAGATTGATCGTCATAGCATAGACATCATCGCCCAGCTTACGGCGCACCAGCTCAGTGCCGGCCAGCATATTGCTCCACTGGTCATCGCCTCCGAACTGCATATTGCATCCGTAGTGCTGGTACAGATAATAGAAGTCGTACGCCTGCAGGATCATATAGTTGAACTCCAGGAAGGTCAGGCCCTTCTCCATGCGCTGTTTATAACACTCGGCTGCCAGCATCCTGTTGACTGAGAAATGCGGGGCGATATCGCGCAGCAGTTCAAGATAATTCAGCTGACGCAGCCAGTCACCGTTGTTGACCAGCAGTGCTTTCCCATCCGAGAAATCGATGAACTTACTGATTTGCTTCTTAAAGCAGTCGATATTGTGCTGGATCGTCTCGTCCGTCATCATCTTGCGCAGATCGCTGCGTCCCGACGGATCGCCGATCACGCCGGTGCCGCCGCCCATAAGGGCGATCGGACGGTTGCCCGCCATCTGCATACGCTTCATCAGGCACAGCGCCATAAAATGTCCTACATGCAGGCTATCCGCTGTCGGGTCGAACCCGATATAAAAGGTCGCCTTGCCCTGATTGACAAGATCGCGGATCTCCTTCTCATCAGTAACCTGGGCGATCAAGCCTCTTGCGACTAATTCTTCATAAATCTGCACTATCTTTTCCTCCTTCATATGACTTAGATTCAGGATATTCAATTCCGATCAAAAACAATCCCTGCGGGGGCGCTGTTGCGCCGGCGGCGCGTCTGTCCTTCTGTTCAAGGATCTCAGCGACCTGCTCCGGACCGTAAAAACCGCGCCCTACACGGATCAGCGTTCCCACCATGATCCGGACCATATTGTACAGGAAGCCTGTCCCTTCCACATGGAAGGTGATCAGATCCCCCTTCTTTTCTATCTCAAATGCTGTGATCTCCCGCACCGTATCTTTCGCGTTGGTGCGCGGACAGCAAAATGACGCAAAATCATGTTTGCCGACAAAGAGCTGTGCAGCCTTTCTCATCTGACCGAGATCCAGCTCATAGGTCACATACCAGTGTGTACGCCGCTCTGTCGGTATCTCATCCGGCGTATTGAGCACATAGTATTCGTACGTCTTCAGTCCGTCATAGCGCGGATTGAAATTGCCGGGCACTTCGCGCGAGTTACGCACACGGATATCATGCGGCAGATTCGTATTGATCGCGCGGGCAAATATTTCGGCCGGAATACTGCTCTCTGTGTCAAATGTCACAACATTGCCGAGCGCATGGACACCTGAATCCGTCCGGCTCGCTCCGCATAGCGCCATCTCCTCCCCGGTCACCTTCCGGACGGCTCCGGTGAGAACTTCCTCGATGCTCACGCCGTTTTTCTGGATCTGCCAGCCGCAGTAATCCGTGCCGTCGTAAGCGATTGTCAGCATGATGCGCCGTTTCATTCAGAACACCCAGAAATGCAGGGGCAGCCATCTGCCTCCGCAGAATGATAAAACCATATAGAGCCCCATCACCGCATAGGCGATATAGTCCCGCTTCTGATAATGCAGCGGTTTCATCCGTGTACGGCCGTCTCCGCCGTGGTAACAGCGCGCTTCCATCGCCAGGGCAAGATCATTAGCGCGTCTGAAAGCCGATACAAACAGCGGCACCAGGATCGGAACCATTCCCTTGACTCTGTGAAAAATGTTGCCGTTTTCAAAGTCAGCGCCACGGGCCAGCTGCGCCTTCATGATCTTATCCGTCTCCTCCAGCAGGATCGGGATAAACCTGAGCGCGATACTCATCATCATCGCGATTTCATGTACAGGAACATGGATCCTTTTAAGAGGTCCCAGCAACGCTTCGATCCCGTCTGTCAGTGCTGTCGGCGTCGTTGTCAGCGTCATCAGTGATGAACCGATGATCAGATAGATCAGGCGGATCGCCAGATAGATCGTTGTCGCCAGACCGGACTCCGTGATCGTCAGTTTGCCGATGCGCACGATGACATCGCCGCCCTTGAGCATAAAGAGATTGAGCAGCGCAGTCACAAGCAAAAGGATCACGATCGCTTTCAGACCCCTGATCACAAAGCGGAACGGCACTTTGGACGTTTTGATGACAATAATCAGCCAGAGTGTGGCCAGCAGATAGGTCATCACGCTTCTGGTCAGGAAGAGCGAAATCAAAAACAGCAGTGTGCAGACCAGCTTAAGCCGCGGGTCCAGCTTGTGAATCACGCTCTTTGCTTTATAGTATTGTCCGATCGTTATATCTCTGATCATAAATGATATTGCCTATTATTTAAGTGCCCGCGCGATCGCCTCTGCCGCCTCTTCTACCGTCAAAACCGTCTGATCTCCCACCGGCATTCCCTGCTTTGCCAGTTCCTGTACCAGATAAGTCACCTGGGGAACAAAAAGTCCGATCTGATTCATCTCCTCGGTCTTTGAAAAGATCTCTCTCGGTGTACCGTCCATCAGGAGTTTCCCTCTGTTCATCACGAGAAGCCGGTCGACAAAGCGGGCGACATCCTCCATGCTGTGCGAAACCAGAATGACCGTCATCCCTGTCCTGTCATGGATCTGCCTGATCTGCGAAAGAAACTCCTCCCGCCCCTCAGGATCCAGACCGGCTGCAGGTTCATCCAGAATCAGCACATGCGGATGCATCGCCAACACGCCGGCAATCGCCACGCGCCTCTTCTGTCCGCCGGACAGATCAAAGGGAGATTTCTCAAAGAGGTCTTCACCGATCCCGACCAGACCGAGGGCCTCGATCGCGCGCTCACGCGCCTCCTCCGGGGAACAGCCCTGGTTTTTGGGGCCGTAACTGACATCGGCGATCACACTCGTCTCAAACAGCTGATACTCCGGATACTGGAACACCAGTCCTACCTCAAACCGCAGACCCTGCAGATCATACTTCGGGGTATAGATCGATGTGCCGCCGTAGCGGATATCGCCCTCTGTCGCTTTGAGAAGCCCGTTCAGATGCTGGATCAGCGTAGACTTCCCCGAACCGGTCTGCCCGATCAGGCCGACAAGTTCTCCCTGTTCCACGGTAAAAGAGACATCCTCGATCGTCGTATCTTCGGGATGATCCTTATCGTAGCTGTATGAAACGTGTGACAGTTCTATCGTTGACATAATGCTTTTATCAGTTCCTCGGTTGTCAGTATGCTCCGGTCGAGCTTAATTCCTTTACTGTTCAGCAGATCGACGACCTGAACCACCTGCGGCGGTTCAAGACCGTAGCGTCTGATCATGTCGATATCCGAAAAGATCTCGACCGGTGTGCCGGCCATCACGACATGTCCCTGATCCATGACATAAATGTAGTCGGCTTCGACAGCCTCCTCCATATAGTGTGTGATCAGAACGACAGACAGATTCTCTGCCAGCAGATCCTTGATCGCTTTCATCACTTCCCTGCGTCCGCCCGGATCAAGCATCGCGGTTGGCTCATCCATGATAATGCACTTTGGCTCCATCGCCAGAATACCCGCAATGGAAAGGCGCTGTTTCTGCCCGCCGGAAAGCGTGTTCGGCGAATCATAGCGGAACGGCTCAAGCCCCATCCGCTTCAGACACTTATTGACGCGCACCCAGATCTCTTCTGTCGGAATACCCATATTTTCAGGGCCGAATCCGACATCTTCCTCAACGACTGTCCCGACGATCTGATTGTCAGGATTCTGAAAGACCATCCCCGCGCTCTGGCGGATATTCCACAGCTCGCTCTCATCACGCGTATCTTTCCCGTCGACCCAGACTGTCCCTGAAGTCGGCAGCAAAAGCGCGTTCATCTGTTTGGCCAGCGTTGATTTTCCTGATCCGTTGCGGCCCAGGATCGCCACAAAACTGCCGCGGTTAATATCGACACTGATATCGTCAAGAGCGCGGACCACTCCGTCCGCGTTCCCTTCCGAATCAAATGTCTCATAATCATAGATCAGCGATTTTGCGTGAATCAATGTCCAAAACCTCCCAGACAGCTTAACCGTTTTATTTTACCATAAGACCTACGCCTTGTCACATCTTCTCTACATGCCGCTCAGAGCTATCATCTCGTCAAAACCGAGCGCAAACAGAAGGAATCCCAGCGAGAAGATCAACAGACCCACTGCTCCCGTCAGGAACAGCCAGTTCTTCTTAAGCCGGATCTGCGGCATCTGGTCTCTCTTCTCTGATCTGATAAACAGATAGTGGCCGATATAAAAGAGGATCGGTGACAGCGTGCATCCGCACAGCGTCATGCCGAGTGCGCTCACCGGGATCTGCAGCTGCGTGGCCGCCGCTTTGGCTGTCTCATTGACAGCGCTGCCGCCCCCGCCGAGACCCAGGAGCGTATAGACCAGGATCACCGACAGGGAATTATTGATAAAATGCACGAACATCGAATAAAACATATTGCCGCTGGAATAGACCAGATAGGCCAGATAAATGCCGAGGATCGTGATTGGAATCATCTT
>JAFWDW010000011.1 GCA_017515965.1 Lachnospiraceae bacterium | reverse complement strand
CGTAATAATGCACACGGCATCCCTCGGATGCGCAGAGCGAACCGAGCATTTTTGAATTGATGTCTCGGATCTGTCCCGGAGCAGGCGTTTTGTCCTCGGGGATCAGCTCATCGCCTGTCGAGATGATGCCGGCGGTGAGAGAGGAGCGGACCATGATTTCTGATATGCCGCAGCCGGCGAGCAGACCGATGTCCTGCGGAAGAAGTTTTCTGCCGGCGGGCAGCAACGCTGCACCGGCGCGTATATCATCGCCTTTAAAGATGATGTTTTCCCCGGGAGCTGCTGGCTTAGTCACACCGATCGTTCCGTCTTCGAAGTCCTCTGTATGCTCCTGCATGACGGCGCAGTCAGCGCCTTCCGGCAGAGCGCCACCGGTCGGGATCCGGATGCAGGAGTCCTTCGGCAAAACGATGTCAGCGGGCTGCCCCATGCTGATCTGTCCGGCAATCTTTAAAATCGCCGGAAGCGGCACGCTTGAGCCGAAAGTGTCGGCAGCCTTGCAGGCGAAACCGTCAACCGTTGAGCGGTCAAAAGGCGGCTCATCGCTCGAGGAACATATATCCTGTGCAAGGATCCTGCCGCAGGCATCTGCCAGGCTGACAGTTTCTGTGCTATCTATATGATCGAATGCATCTTTGATGATTGAATATGCTGTATCCGGTGTCACGACGTGCAGCATAATAAACTCCTTTCAGCTCAAATGAGTTTTATTGCAGCAAACTCATTATATATTAAAACGGCATATAAAAAACAGTTTTCACGCAAATGGGTGCCAGCTTGTGGCACCCATTTGGATTCATTCAATTAAATTAGAGGCAATATGTACTCACGGCCTGTCTAAACCGATCTCCTCCGCGACATCATCGAGACCGCCGAGCGCCAGAAGCGTATCTTTGTACGGCCAGAAATGCTCCATATCACACCCGAGTGCCTCATAGAAACGTTCGCCCAGTGTGACTACCGGGATCGTCTTACCCTCTGTCGGGCCGCCCGGAAGAGCCGGATCGCCCATGTTGCGCGGGTTGAACGTGTAATCTTTGCGCTCAATGCCTTCGCGCACGGAGAAGGCCAGACGCATCAGGAAGGAGCGAGGACCGTACTTCTCCATATCGATAGACAACCCTGTGACTGCTTCGCAGTCCTCGACTGCCGTAAACTGGCTGCCGTAGATACCGCCGAACTGGCAGAAGCCGGCTGCACTCTCAAGTTCAGTATAGCTGGTCGCCTCGACATCGGCAGCACCGGTATGGGGGCCGCCCTCCTCGAAATTGTATTTATCATCTTCGATAATATAGCCTGTTGTGCCTTTGACATGGCGTCCCGGAACCGGATCCCATACATAGGCGCGGCCCAGACCGGGCATCAGGCGCGGATCATGCTGTCCCGGTTCGATACCGGAGAAGACTGTCATGAACTGTGCGCCGCGACCGCCAAGCGCCTCACAGGCGTACTTGGTGCCGTGCTGGAAGTACTTGCCGCAACCTTCGCCGGAACACATTTTCTTGAGCAGCTCAATCGCAGCGTCACCATCGCCCCACGCCAGTTTGATTCCGTCAGTATCTGCCTCAGTCAGATCGCCGTTTTCAAATGCTTCGATCGCCCACGCAACAGTGCCGCCGGCAGAGATCGTGTCGATACCGGCGCGGTTGCACAGGTCGTTGGCATAAATATTGACGGCCGGATCCTTCACCAGGATATTGCTGGAGAAGGCAGCGATCGTCTCATACTGCGGACGGGTGGTGTCACCGATCGGATATGCGCCGTCCTCGACCTTATACAGAGCACCGCAGCCGAACGGGCAGGCAGCGCAGGCCTTGCTCTTGGTCTTGTAGCGCTCATCCGCCCACGGAGCACCGAGCTTTTCGGCTTCTTCGGGTGTGTAGTAGTCAGCGCCAACTGCGCTCCAGTTGCGTGTGCTGGCATCATTGCCGAGAATGCAGGCTGTGGCAGCTTCACCTGACCCGTGGTCCTTAAAGAACTGGACATCTGCCTCCTTGAGAGCTGTCAGATATCCCTTCTTCATTTCGTTTAGTTTATCCGGATCTGCGATCGGGATCTTTTTCGTCCCTTTTACCGCGACCATCTTTACGCCTTTGGCACCCAGTACAGCAGCGGAACCCCCGCGGCCTGCTGTGTGATGCATATCGTTCATCAGTGCCGCGATGTGGCTGCCGCGCTCGCCGGCCGGGCCGATACCCGCTGTGCGGACATTTTTGACGCCGAGTTCTGCCTCGACTTCATCTCGCACGATTGCCTCTGCCTCATAGTAATCCTTGCCCCATACATGGGAGGCATCGCGGATCTCGCATTTGTCGTCTGTGATGAGCAGATAGGCAGGTTTCTCAGACTTGCCTTTGATAAAGAGAGCGTCAAACCCGGCCTTCTTCAGTTCCGGACCAAAGTAGCCGCCTGAGTTGGCGTCATTAAAACCGTTTGTCACCGGTGACTTGGAGACAACTGTATAGCGTCCGCCGAACAGAGCATTTGTTCCGTTGAGCGGAGAAGCCAGAAAACCAAAGACACTTTCAGGAGCCAGCGCGTCCGTGTGTGCCGGCATCAGATCCCAGAGCATACGTGCGCCGAGTGCCGGACCACCGATAAACAGTTCGAGGTATTGTTCATCCCATTCTTTAGTCTCGATTTCTCCCGTTGTCATATCGACCACGAGATATTTACCCATGTAACCGCCTTGTACCATCAATTAACCTCCTCCATTGATCATAAAAATGACAACTGTTTCCCCGTCAGGAACGGAGAGAGTATTGAAAGCTTTGTCAAGAGTGAAGGTTTTTCCGCCACAGTTGACTAAAAACGGTTTTTGGATATCACTTGGGAAATGAAGATCTAACTCTTCGCAGAGCATACGAAAAGAGACCGGAGATGGTCCCTTGTACATACAAGAACTCTCAGGCAGGCCGAGTCGTCGCTCTACACCGCTTAAAAATCTGACTGTAATCATATAGAACCCTCGCTCACGTCCCGCGGCTTCCTGCGGCCGCATACCGGGACGGGCAATGCTTTCAGATATTATATATTTTATCTGTGAGACAAAAGATTGTCAATCAAAGTTGAGAAGTATAGTTTAGGAATTTATGCATCGTGATGATGGCTGACGCAGTCTGAAGCATGGCCGTGTGTGCCGCATCCGGTTCCGCCGACATAATCTCTGATGAGTTCGAGCTCGTAATCCATCATTTTTCTGGTAGCCTTGCGGGCGCTGTAATTCGATCCGTTGTAGCGGGAGATACAGGCGGCAGCGATCGCCTCAAAGAGGGGCGGATCATACATATCGCCGCAGATCAGCGCTTCACAATCATAGTTTACCATTTCAGCGACCCAGTCTTTGTCTGTGATCCAGTCAACGACCTCCATGGTATCGGTCTCGATGATCAGAAGCCCTTTCGCCTCTTCTAATGTCTCGGGTATGATTGCTTTAAGATTATTCTCATTCACTGCGACTGCGATATGCATAATGTTGATCTCCTTTACGAAACAGACCAGTCAATAAGCCTTCAGCGAGTCATATTATACATGGTTTTATTCTAAATAACTATGGATCTGAGCTTTTTCAGGCTGAAAACTTGAATGAGAGCAGGGTTTTTTAAGATCGCTCAAGAAGTCTGAGCCACGACGGGAAAATCTGGAGCAAAACGCTTGACACCTGCCCGGTAGTGTGTTATTTTATCTGTTGCTGGAAACAGCATAACAACAAAGCAGAGCATCCACTCTCACCCCGTAAGCCAAGCGAGCGGCGGTCAAATAATTTCAGAAAAGCGTGACGGCGGACAGCCGTGCGTTCTGATAAACGGGAAGTGGATGCGTACAGCGTCCATTTTTTATTGTAAGGAGGTGTTTAGCCATAAGCGATTATTACATTAACGAGCAGATCCGTGACCGGGAAGTCAGATTGATCGACCAGGACGGACAGCAGGTAGGTATCATGTCAATCGGGGATGCATTGGCAATGGCCGAAGAGGCGGGGCTTGATCTGGTCAAGATCGCGCCGAAAGCCAATCCGCCCGTATGCAAGATTGTTGATTACGGAAAATTCCGTTATGAGCAGACGCGCCGGGAGAAGGAAGCCAAGAAGAAGCAGAAGACAGTGGAGATCAAAGAGATCCGCCTTTCACCCAACATCGATACCAATGATCTGAATACTAAGGCGGCTAATGCGCGTAAGTTCCTCTCCAAGGGAAACCGCGTGAAGGTAACCGTGCGGTTCAGAGGTCGTGAGATGGCACACACACAGAATGGACGCGTCATACTGGATAAGTTTGCGGAGACTCTCTCGGATATTTCCCAGGTCGAGAAAGAGCCGAAGATGGAGGGCCGCAACATGAGTATGGTCCTTGTAGAAAAACGGTAAAAAATCCCGTTAGCAGTTAGAACGAAGGAGGGAATTCATTATGCCGAAAATGAAAACAAGCCGTGCCGCTGCCAAGCGTTTTTCAAAGACAGCGTCCGGGAAACTGAAGAGAAATAAAGCCTTTAAGAGCCATATTCTCACAAAGAAATCCACGAAGAGAAAGAGGAATCTCCGTCATACGACGACAGCGGATGCGACAAACGAGAAGAACATGAAGAAGATCCTGCCGTATCTGTAAGAGGCAAGATGAGATTATAAAGACAGGAGGATTCGAAAATGGCTAGAATTAAAGGCGGATTAAACGCCAAAAAGAAACATAACAGAGTATTAAAGCTTGCGAAGGGTTACCGCGGTGCCCGCTCCAAGCAGTATCGTATTGCAAAGCAGACAGTCATGCGTTCACGCGCCCTTGCTTATGCGGGACGTAAGCAGAAGAAGCGCCAGATGCGCAGACTGTGGATCGCCCGTATCAATGCGGCAGCACGCATGAACGGTCTTTCCTACAGCCGCCTGATGTACGGCCTGAAGGTCGCCGGTGTGGAGATCAACCGCAAGATGCTGGCTGACATGGCTGTGTATGACAGGGATGGCTTTGCAAAGCTTGTCGACACTGCTAAGGAAGCAGTTGCGTAATTAGTGAAAAAATACTTGCAACCCGATAACGGTTGTGGTATTGTAAATAGGCTACGGGGCGCCGTTAAGCCTCGAATGCGGAAGTGTCGGAATTGGTAGACGAGCAAGATTAAGGATCTTGTGGTCAGCATGATCGTGCGGGTTCAAGTCCCGCCTTCCGCATTTTTAGGGACAAAATCCCTTACCTGTATAGGTGAGGGATTTTTGCTTTTGTATAAGTGCAAAAACCTTAACAAATCGAGTCAGGTTAAATTGACACAGACTTCACAAAAACCTATAATAGTAGGGTCAGTTGTTTTCCAAAGGAGGGTGATATTAAAAATGAATAGTATTGTTATTCCTGTCATTGCACTCGTCGGACTTTGCGTGGCATTTTTCCTCGCTTCATGGGTAGGCAAAGCGGACGAAGGCACTGACAGAATGAAAGAAATTGCAGGTTATATCAGAGAAGGTGCGTTCGCTTTCCTTAAACGTGAGTACAGGGTTATGATTATCGTCATCGTTGTACTCTTTTTGTTGATTGGATTCGCAATCAACTGGACCAGCGCAGTTCTCTATGTCTGCGGCGCATTACTGTCGGTTCTGGCCGGTTTCTTCGGTATGAACGTTGCGACAAAGGGCAATGTCCGCACGGCAAACGCAGCCAGAGAGTCTGGTATGCCTAAAGCGCTGAAGATCGCCTTCAGAAGCGGTGCGGTCATGGGACTTTGCGTGGCAGGTCTTGGTCTTTTCGGCCTTGGCTGTGTGTTTGTTCTTCTTGATCTTGCAACAGTGACCGAGTGCGTGACCAGCTTCGGCCTCGGCGCTTCCTCAATGGCGCTGTTCGGCCGTGTGGGCGGCGGTATCTATACCAAGGCTGCCGATGTCGGTGCTGACCTTGTCGGTAAGGTTGAGGCCGGTATCCCGGAAGACGATCCGCGTAACCCGGCTGTTATCGCCGATAACGTCGGTGACAATGTCGGTGACGTGGCAGGCATGGGCTCTGACCTCTTTGAATCATATGTCGGTTCTATTATCTCCGCGATCACGCTGGCGGCTGTAGCTGTTGCCAACAAAGTGGACGGCGCGACATTCAACGAGGAGACAGCAGCACTGTTCCCGCTTCTGATTGCTGCGATCGGCATTCTTGCTTCTGTTATCGGTATCATGTGCGTGCGCGGCAAGGATGACTCTGATCCGGCCAAAGCACTGAATCTCGGAACCTATATCAGCGGCGTGATCGTGATCATCGCGACGATCATTTTGAGCAAGACGATGCTCGGTTCATTAAACTATGCATGGGCGATCATCGCCGGTCTTATCGTCGGTATCGCGATCGGTTCCATTACCGAGTATTACACATCTGAAAAGTTCGGCTCCGTCAAGAAGATTGCCGAGCAGTCCGAGACCGGTCCGGCCACCACGATCATCAGCGGTCTGGCTGTCGGTATGAACTCGACTGTCTTCCCGATCCTCCTGATCGGTGTCGGCATCATCGTCGCTTACAAGTTTGCAGGCCTGTACGGTATCGCTCTGGCCGCTGTCGGCATGCTCTCGACCACCGGTATGACAGTCGCGGTCGACGCTTACGGCCCGGTTTCCGATAACGCGGGCGGTATTGCGGAGATGAGCGAGCTTCCGGAAGATGTCCGTAACATTACAGATACACTTGACGCCGTCGGCAATACAACAGCTGCCATCGGCAAGGGATTTGCAATCGGCTCTGCTGCTCTGACAGCGCTGGCTCTGTTCGCTTCCTTTGCGACGACAGCGCAGCTCCAGAATATCAGCCTTCTTGATCCGATGGTTATCGTCGGACTCTTTGTCGGCGCGATGCTGCCGTTCCTGTTCTCAGCCATGACGATGAGCTCTGTCGGTAAGGCTGCTTATAGCATGATCGAGGATGTCCATCCGGTGGCAGAGATTGTTCAGCAGCCGGTGATTCTCCAGCAGATCGTCATTGACCGCGCTGGCG
>JAFWDW010000111.1 GCA_017515965.1 Lachnospiraceae bacterium | reverse complement strand
GACGCTGGAGGAGTTTGCAATCTTTGGGCACGTGATGCGCAATTATCTGCAGACAAATGTGGACGGCAACACACGTCTTTGCATGGCGACAGCCGCCGTGGCGCACAAGCAGACGCTTGGCTATGACGCCCCGGGCTACACACTCAAAGATCTGGAGCTGTCTGATACGATCATTTTCATAGGTGCCAATCCGGTTGTTGCACACCCGATTGTCTGGGGACGTGTCCGTGCAAATCAGGTTCCCGATCACAAGATCATTGTGATTGATCCGAGAAAATCCGAGACGGCGATGAACGCCGATTACTGGTACGGACTCAAGCCGCGCAGCGACCTGGTGCTGATGTATACACTGGCCCATATTTTGGTTGAAAATGACTGGGTTGACCATGCGTTCATTGACGCGCACACGAACGGATTTGACGATTTCGCAAGCTTCGTGAAAGACTTTACGCCGGAGCGCGGTGCTCAGGCAACAGGCCTGCCGGAAGAGAAGATCCGGGAGCTCGCAGAGCTCATTCACAAAGGGAAAGCGGTTTCCTTCTGGTGGACAATGGGCGTCAATCAGGACTATGAAGCGGTGCGTACGGCGCAGTCCATCATGAATCTGGCCCTGATGACAGGCAATGTCGGAAAACCCGGCACAGGAGGCAACTCTGTTACCGGACAGTGCAACGCAATGGGCTCGCGTCTGTTCTCCAACACAACCTGCCTGCCGGCGGGCGGTGATTTCGCAGATCCCGAGGAGCGCAAGCGCGTGGCCGGTATCGTTGGAATCGATGAGGATCTGATCGCGAAGAAGCCGACCATCCCCTATAACAAGATCATAGAAGGAATCAACGACGGTTCGATCAAGGGTCTGTGGATCCTGTGCACCAATCCGCGTCACAGCTGGACCAACAATGAGACATTTGCTGAAGCTGCGAAGAAACTGGAACTCTTTGTTGTGCAGGATATTTACGATACGATCGAGAGCGCAGAAAATGCCACGGTCTACTTCCCGGTCGTTCCGGGCATCAAAAAGGCCGGCACATATATCAATCTTGAGCGGCGCATGTCAGCCATGCGGCCGGTTCTGCCCCGCGGTGAAAATGAGATTTCCGACTATGAGTGCATCCTGGGTGTCGCGAAGGCACTCGGCATGGGCAGCGCCATCGAGAGGTGGGAGACTCCGAAGCAATGCTTTGACATGCTGCGTGAACTCTCACGCGGAAAGCCCTGTGATTTCACCGGTGTGAAATGGGATGACCTGACCGATTCCCACGGCCGGCAGTGGCCGTATCCGGAGGGACGCGAGGATGAATTCGCGGATGAAGAGAGACGTTTGTATGCGGACGGCGTCTTCTTTACAAAAGATGGCCGTGCCAACTTCCTGTTCCAGGAACCGCTTGAGAATCCTTATCAGCAGAGCGAAGAATTCCCGCTTATATTCAACACAGGCCGCGGCACAGTCGGCCAGTGGCATACACAGAGCCGGACCAAGGAAGTTAAATTCGTCGAAGACGTGAGCATCAGTAAGGCTTATCTGTTTATGAATACCCGGCGGGCAGCTGAGAACGATATCCGTGAGATGGACAAGATACGCGTCTATTCGGTCAACGGACAAAACGCTGATTTCTATGTCAAAGTGACAGACAACGTTCCCTATGACCAGCTTTATGCACCGATCCATTATATAGAGTGCAACAAGCTGACGCCATCCTGCTATGATCAGTATTCGAAAGAACCCAATTATAAAGGGGCAACCTGCCGGTTCGAAAAAATCAGCGGAGAGGAGGTGCAGGCATGAAACGGATTAAGATTGACCGCAGCCGCTGTATCGGCTGTCTGACCTGCGTGACAGCCTGCGTGGTCAGCCACGAGACGGAGAGCGGAGATGCGAGAAACCGAGTGGTCATCGACAGTGAGACACAGCCCTCCCCGATTTTCTGCCGCCACTGCACTAGACCGGAGTGCGTCTACACCTGCATGACCGGAGCGATGAAGAAAGACCCGGTTACCGGTTACGTGACCTATGACAAAGAGCAGTGCGCGAGCTGTTATATGTGCGTCATGTCCTGCCCGTTCGGTATCTTAAAGCCGGACAGCATCCGCTACCGCGAGATCATGAAGTGCAACATGTGTGTGCATCGCAGCGAAGACGGCAAAACCGCAAACCCCATGTGCGTGGAGAAATGTCCCATGCACGCCATCACACTGGAGGAGGCTGAATCATGATGAGATATATCGTAATCGGATCTTCCGCGGCGGGCGTGAATGCGGTCAGAGAACTGCGGAAAAGAGATAAAGAGGCAGAGATCATTCTGATTTCAAAAGACGAGGATATCTATTCGCGCTGTATCCTGCACGAATACCTCTGCGGGAAACGCACCAAGGAGCGCCTCCGCTTTGTCGAGGATGACTTCGAGACGCTCTATGATGTGAAATGGTTAAAAGGCCGTGAAGTGACAGGCCTCGACCGGGAAAAAAAGGAAGTGATTATGGACGGTGAGGAACGCGTATCCTACGACAAGCTTCTGATTGCCACCGGATCACACACATTCTTCCCGCCAATCAAAAACATGGCCGGTGCGCCCAATATGATCGGTTTCAGAAACATCGATGACATCGAGGTGCTCAAAGGCGTGGCGCAGGACGTGCTGGATTCCGGCGGAGAAAAGAAAGTCGTCGTCCTGGGCTCGGGACTTGTCGGCATCGACTGCGCGACAGGGTTTTTGGAGCTGGGCGTGAAGGTCATCCTCTGTGATTTTGCGGGGTGGCTCCTCAACAGACAGCTCGATGAGCGTGCCGCGAAGTCTTATATTGATGCGTTTGCCGCGCGCGGCGTCGAGCAGCACTACGGTGTTGGCGTCGAGCAGGTCATCCGCGACGGGGACGGCCCGATCGCAGCGGTGGCGCTGAGCGACGGAACCGAGATTCCGTGTGACTTCTTTGTCGTGACAGCGGGTGTGCGGTCGAATGTAGAATTTCTGAAGGATACAGGACTGGAACTGTCGCGCTTCGGGCTGGTCTATGATGCACAGGGACGCACAAATGATCCCGACATCTTTGGCGCGGGCGACGTATCGGGGCTGTCGCCGATCTGGCCGGTTGCCGTGAAGGAAGGTATGATTGCGGCGGCCAACATGGCCGGTGAAAAAGCGGAGATGACAGATTTCTTCGCGAGCAAGTCGACGATGCGCTTCCTCGACATTTCAACCATGTCGCTGGGCGATGTCAATCCTAATCTCGAGGAGGATCCGGACATCCGGGTAGAGACACTGGATCAGGGCGACGTCTACAAGAAGATCGTCCATAAGGACGGCAAGATCATCGGGGCCTTGCTCCAGGGAGACCTTGCCTACGGCGGCGTGCTGCAGCAGATGATTGCCCGCAAAATTGACGTGCGGAAGGTGAAAAAACCACTCTTTGATATTGATTACTCAGACTTCTTCCACACGAAGGAGAACTTTGAGTTTACCTATGATGAATAATGGAGATTTCTATGAAGCGATTTAATAACTTACCGATCCCGGCGATAGCGACGACACTTGCCTCGCTGACACTCGGCAATGTCTACGGAGGCCTGGGTTATGACTGGCTGCGGACATTGATCATGATTTGCGGTACAATCGTGCTCCTGGCATATCTTGTCAAGATAATCTTTTTCTCAAAGACCTGCCTGGGAGAATACAATCAAGTGATTCCCTCGAGCCTGTACGCAACTTTTCCGATGTGTATGATGATCCTCGGTGCCTTCTTCTTTGAGAAGGGATTGGGATTCGGTAAAGGCCTGTGGTGGGCCGGCGTGATCATTCACTTTATCCATATCGTGGTCTTCACGGTCATGCATGCTTACGGAAAAGTGTATAAGGAGAAAGATTTCACGACGATGATGCCCAGCTGGTTTGTAACCTATAACGGCTGGATGGTTGCCTGCGTGACCGGCGGCGTGATGAATGCCGGCGTTCTGCTCAAGATCATGACGGTCTACGGCTGCCTCATTTATCCGGTGCTGCTGTTTTTCATCGTGCGCAGGCTGTTGACCATGCCCATTAAGAAAGGAACCTATCACACACTCGGGGTCCTTCTGGCGCCCTGCAGTTTCTGTGTGATCGCGTTGGTCAACTCGTTTGAACACCCGCCCGCATTTCTGATGTGGATCATGTACGGAGCATTTCTGCTCACGCTGTTCTTCCTGTTTTCGAGAATGCCGAAATTCTTCTCGTTTGACTTCTATCCTGGATTCGCGGGAATCTCCTTCCCGATGGCCCTCGGTATCGTGGCGAGCCAGAAGATGGCGGCTTATCTGACGGCCGGCGGTCATGAAAACGCAGCCCGGTTCTGCCTGCAGCTGTCGGGTCTCCAGTTGTTTGTCGCGACGATGATCGTCGGATACTGCGTGATTCAGTTCCTGATCATGCTTCTGAGAATCAAAAAACAGATTGATTAAATATGGTTAACTCACGAAACTTATTGACACAGACAGGAAAATAACATGACGAAAGCACCCACTTCAAACAGAATCATGACATCGGATCTGGTGATCTGCGCTCTCTTTGTGGCTTTGATTGTGGCAGGGGCTTATATCAAGATCATGATCCCGATCGGTCCGTTCAGTGTGACATTTTCTCTTCAGTTCCTTTTCTCACTGATGGCCGGACTGCTTCTGGGGTCGCGCCGCGGCGCACTGACAGTATTTGTTTATCTGCTGCTGGGACTGGTCGGGCTGCCTGTTTTCGCACACGGCGGGGGGATTGCCTATGTGATCCGCCCGACCTTTGGCTTTCTGCTTGGTTTCCTGGCTGCGGCGTTTGTATCGGGGCTGATCAGCGAGAGGGGAGAAAACTGTTCCCTGCGGCGTATGCTGGCAGCAGCGGTCGCGGGAGAGGCAGTGTATTATCTCTGCGGGCTGGTTTATTACTATTTTGTTTTTAACTATGTCGTGACGACCGGAGGTCTCGGGATCGGCGTGAAGGAACTCATTGCCGTCTGGTGCCTGAGCACGGTCGTCCCGGATTTTGGTCTGGCACTTCTGGCCGTGCTGCTGAGCAGACAGCTCAGACGGTATTTGCCGGGTCAGACAGCAGGTCATAAGGAAAACGGACCGGGAGCGTGACTGTTTGAGCTATTTTCCGTTTTTTGAAAACATAGATGACAAAAATTTCCTGGTCGTCGGCGGCGGTAAAATCGCGGCGGAAAAAGTCACGCGCCTGCGCGCCTTTACAGACTGCATCACAGTGGTCGCCGGAGAAACCGCGATCACAGATGCTGCTGTCATACGGCGGAATTTTGAGGAAACAGATCTCGACACAGCCGATTACTGTATCTGTGCGACAGACGATCCTGCAGAAAATGCCCGGATTGCGGCGCTCTGCCGGGCCTGCGGGATTCCGGTCAACGTCGTGGATGATCCGGAGCAATGCAGTTTTATTTTTCCTGCGCTCATCAAAAAGGGAGATCTGACCGTCGGCATATCGACATCCGGCAGCAGCCCGGCCTGCGCCGCCTATCTGCGCGGGCAGATCGAAGAGGTGATACCGGATCATATCGACGAGGTGCTGGAACATATGAGTGAGCTGCGCAGGACTCTCCCGGAGGAGGAGCCCGATGCGGCCAGGCGCAAAGAGATCTATAAAGAAGAAGTAAAAAAACTCCTTGGCGGAGACAGAAGGAAGATCAGGATTGCCACACGCGGGTCGTCGCTGTCACTGATTCAGACCGGAATTGTGGCCGATAAACTGGCGGAAGCGGGCTTTGAGTCTGAGGCCGTCATTGTCAAGCCAAAGGGGGACCGCGATAAAAAATCGCCGCTCACAAAGATCGGCGGAGACGGACTCTTTGTCCGCGGTCTGGAGGAAAAGATTCTGTCCGGTGAAGCGGATATCGCGGTGCACAGCGCGAAAGATCTCCCCTATGAGCTCGCGGAAGGGCTTGTGATCGGGGGCGTCCCGGATATGGCAGACCCGCGGGATGTATTGTTGATTCGCGCTGAAGCTAAAGATCCGGAGAAGCTATTGACCGGAACCCCGGTAATCGGCACGGACAGCCCGCGCAGGCGGGAGGATATCAGGCGTCTGTGTCCGGGAGCGGTCTTTAAATCCCTGCGGGGCAATGTGCCGACCAGAGTGAAAAAGCTGCGCGCCGGTGAGTACGATGCGATCGTACTGGCAAAGGCAGGTTTGGACCGGCTGGGAGAAGATCTGACCGGGATCCACGAGAGGATCTTAAGCATAGAAGAAGTGACACCGGCGCCCTGTCAGGGGATTCTCGCGGTGGAGTGCCGGGCTGAAGATACAGAAATGCTGCGGATATTGCAGATGATCACTGACCCGGCAGCCCGGACGCGGTTTGAGATCGAGAGGTATCTCTTCAGCGGACTCAAGGCAGACTGTTCTGTCCCGATCGGTGTGTACGCGCAGGTTGATGGAGAGAAGGTTACCGTACACGGATCATTCAGGGACAAGAGAGCAGTTCGGGAGGGAATGGTCAGCGATTACAGAGGCCTTTGTGATGAGGTGTTACAGGAGATCTATATCGGGTCGGTGACCCTTGTCGGTGCCGGACCGGGCGCCGGGACACTGACGCTTGACGGTCTGGAAGCGATCCGAAAAGCAGAAGTGATCTGCTATGATGATCTGATCGATAAGAAGATACTGGACTACGCGGCGGAAGGATGTACGAAGATCCCTGTCGGCAAGCGCGGCGGCAGACATACGATGAAGCAGAAGGCGATCACCCATCTTCTGATTGATCTGGCTCTGCAGGGAAAACGCGTGGTGCGCTTAAAGGGAGGCGATTCGTTTGTCTTCGGGCGCGGAAGCGAGGAAGCCGGCGCACTTAAGGAGTGCGGCATTCCTTTTGATGTGATTCCCGGCGTCTCTTCGGCGATCGCAGTGCCGGAGAGTTTCGGAATTCCGGTGACGCACCGGGGGACGGCGAGTTCCTTTACAGTGGTGACCGGCCACGGCGCCGACGGACGTTCACTCGATTATGACAGCCTGGCGCACGCGCCCGGATCACTCGTCATTCTGATGGGGCTGCACAATCTCAGGGAACTGACCGGTCAGCTCCTTGAACACGGCATGGATCCGGACCGCCCGGCGGCGGTGCTCAGTCAGGGATTTTCTCCGGCGGCGGCCCGCTATGACGGAACTGTGGCGACGATTGCGGATATCGCGCGGGAGGCACCGGCACCGGCGATTATCATCATCGGTGAGGTGGCGCGGATGGATCTGCGCGATGGAGGCCTCAAACAGTTGGCCGGCAAGAGCGTTGAAATCGCGGGGACAAAAGATTTTAACCGTAAGCTCGGGGTGATGCTGCGCGCTGCGGGTGCCGCAGTCAAAGAGACAGAAGCGATCCGCATTATCAACAATCCTGAAGGGCTTTGTCAGGATTTAACCGGATATTCCTGGATCACGTTGACCAGTCCGAATGGCGTGCGCGCGCTCGCACAGGCTCTGGCTTTGCGCGGATCAGATCTGAGCGCGCTGAATGATATTAAAACAGCCTGTGTGGGACCCGGCACAGCAAATATGTTGGCGGAGTTCGGCTGTCAGGCAGATCTGGTGCCGAAATCGCACAGTGCAGCGGGACTGGCCGAAGAGCTGGCCGCGATACTTAAAGAAGACGACCGTGTGCTCCTGATTCAGGGGGAGACAGCATCTCCGGATCTTGCTGACGGTCTTTGGGCAGCAGGCATTTCGCATGACAGCTGCGTGCTCTACCGGACAGAAGAGGTGAATATCCCTGAACAGGGCGACATCCCTGATTTTATCGTGTTTTCGTCGGCGCTTGCGGCGAATGCCTATCTGAGGAGAAGAGAAGTCCCGGCGACGGTGACGGTGATCTGTATGGGGAAAAAGGCGGCCGAGGCGGCCGCGGCACAGACAGATGCTGTGATAAAGGTGACAAAGCAGAGCGATCTGCATGGGTTATGTGAATTGATACTATTGTCTGGAGATTCAGAACAGGAGGGCAAATAGTGGGATTTTTGTTAAAACCAGAAGTGTTTGACGGGGTCTTAAAAGAACTCGGTCAGACATACCGGCTTTACGCGCCGGTGAGGAAGAAAGGAGAGGGACGCTACACAGATGTAGACGTCGTGCGCTACGACTTCGTTCAGAGCGCCGGAGAAATTGAACTGGAGGCCAAGTCAGACTACGCGTTTAAAGAGTTTCTGACACCGCTGTCACAGACACTTTTCTTCTTTACGGAAAATGAAGTGAAAGAGGCGGACATCGACGAGAAGCCGGTATTGATCTTCCTGCGCAGCTGTGACATGCATGCGCTCAAACGCCTGGATCATATGTATTTGGAAAACGGTTCAGAGAAAGATCCGTTCTATGAGCGCCTGCGCGATCAGGTCAAATTTGTTCTGATCGGATGTTCTCACAGTTACGAGGACTGCTTCTGTGTGGACATGGGCAGCAACGAGACAAAAGAGGGATATGTCTTCTCAGTGGACTTTGTCGATGGCGAGTACCGTTGCAAAGTACTTGATGATGAGATCGCGAAGGTTTTCTCGGAGGCTGATTGCCCGAAGGCCGATGTCGAGCCGCTCTTCGTGAAAGAAAATGACGTACATGTTGAGATACCGGACGACATTCCGCTGAGCATTTATAAGAATGAACTTTGGGATGAGTACAGTGTGCGGTGCGTCAACTGCGGGCGCTGCACGATTGTCTGTCCGACCTGTACCTGCTACACGATGCAGGATGTCTTCTATACCGACAACGGCAAGGTCGGCGAGCGCCGGCGCGTTGCGGGTTCCTGCATGATCGACGGCTACACGACCGTCGCCGGCGGCGGACAATACAGACGCACGAACGGCGAGCGCATGCGCTTTAAAGTCCTGCACAAGATCAGCGACTTCAAGAAGCGTGCGGGATATCAGATGTGCGTGGGCTGCGGCCGGTGCGATATGGTCTGTCCGGAGTATATTTCATTTTCAGCCTGCATCAACAAAGTCAATGACGCAGTGAGAAAGGAGGCCGGCAATGAGTAATCCTTATATTCCTTCTCCCTCTCTCATCAAAGAGGTCATTAAACATACAGAAAAAGAGTATACATTCCGCATGGAGTTTCACGGTGACGTGAAGCCCGGACAGTTCTTCGAGGTTTCCATCCCCAAGTTCGGCGAGGCGCCGATCTCGGTCAGCGGGATCGGAGAGGATTATGTCGATCTGACGATCCGCCGTGTCGGACGTGTCACCAACGAAGTGTTCGAGCGCTATGAAGGGCAGTCCATTCTGCTGCGCGGACCGTACGGCAACGGATTTGACATCAGCCTTTACGAGGACGGTGAGGTCCTGGTTGTCGCCGGCGGCACCGGCGTCTCTCCTGTGCGCGGCGTGATCGAAGCGCTGGCAAACACGGCTGACTCCAAGGACAAGCATGTGATCGTCGGCTTCAGAAGCCCGGACGACATGCTTTTCCGCGACGATCTGAAGCGCTGGGATGAGAAACTCGATCTGTTTCTGACGGTCGACGGTGCGCCGGAAGGCTATGAGGGCAAGATCGGTCTTGTAACCAAATATATCCCGGAAGTTGAGCTGCGCGATCCCGCGACAGCCAAGGCTGTCGTAGTCGGTCCGCCGCCGATGATGCGCTTTACCGTGATGGGCCTGCTTGAAAAGGGTTTTGCCGAGGAGAATATCTGGGTTTCCCAGGAGCGCAAGATGTGCTGCGGTCTCGGTAAATGCGGACACTGCCGTATCGGTGACAAGTACGTCTGCCTCGACGGACCGGTCTTCAACTACACCGAGAGCAAGAATATGCTGGATTGACGGAAGGGAGATGAGAACATGGCAAGAGATATCAATATCAAAAAATTAAAGAAAAATGCCTTCCGCTATTCCAAGCACAGAGGCGAGACGGGCAGCCGTGTGCGTATGCCGGGCGGTCTTATCAGTGCGAAAAGTTTAGAGCGCATCGCCGAGATCGCGGATGAGTACGGAGACGGTACTGTCTTTCTGACTTCACGCCAGGGCGTCGAGATCCACGGCATCGCGATGGAGGACATGGACGAGGTCAATTTGAAATTACAGCAAATCATTGATGATGTGCAGACCAATCAGGAGGAAAAAGACAAGGGCTATCCGGCATCCGGTACCCGGAATATTGTCGCCTGCCCGGGTTCACGCATCTGTCCGTTCGGCTGTTATGACACAGGTGCTTTTGCCCGCAAGATGGAAGAGATGATTTTCCCGAACAACCTGCACATGAAGATTGCCTTCACCGGCTGCTCCAATGACTGCGCGAAGGTGCGCATGGATGATTTCGGTATCATCGGCATGACGGAGCCACAGTATGATAAAGACCGTTGCATCGGCTGCGAGCAGTGCATCAAATACTGCGATAAACGTTCCGTCGGCGCGCTCTCTTTGGTCAACGGCAAGATTGAGCGGGACACCAACCTGTGCATCGGCTGTGGTGTCTGCATCACGTACTGCCCGACCCGCGCATGGACGCGCAGCAAAGAACATTACTTCCGCGTTGTGCTGCTGGGACGTACCGGCAAGCAAAACCCGCGTCTTGCCGAAGACTTTATCAAGTGGTGCGACGAGGAGAGCATCATGAAGATGGTCAAGAACTGCTACGCCTACGTCGAGGAATATATTGACCCCGAGGCGATCGAGGGCAAGGAGCACGTCGGCTACATTGTCGACCGCACCGGATTTGATGAATTCTATAAATGGATTATGGAAGGCGTTGAACTGCCTGAGAAAGCGGAGGTCGCCAAACGTATTTACTGGGGCGGCAAGCGGTATGACCGCAGCAACAATCTGAAATGATATAAACAGAGGAGACCCAGAGCCATCGGCTCTGGGTTTATTAGTAGGAGAACTATGAAAAGAAGGTTGTTGGTTTAGTGGAATACTCCCTTCGTTGTCTATATAGTAAAGCCTAAATGTGACTAAGTTGTGTTTGAAATAAAAAAGAACCGTTAACTTTTGTAAAAGAAGAATACTGTTTTTGTAATCTGAATCGGAAGCATTTCTGATATAATAGTAATGAAAAATGACTGAACAGCAAAGGGGATAAGGACATGGATAAAGAAAAACTCAAGAAGGCAGGGCTCCTCACAATTGCGTTTTTTGTGCTGCTGACAGTGATTATTTTCGTGGTTTCAAAGATCAACCACAAACCGTTTGAATTCCAGTTTTTACGCTTTTTGATTGCGGCAGTGGTCTGCGCCTTTGTCGCGGTGTACGTACCCAGGATCTGGAGATAGAATATCACAAAGATTTTGTGGAAAACTGAAAAAATTTGTGCGTTTTTATTGTAATTGCGTAGAGAATTTGATATTCTTTGTTTATAAAAAATTAATAATATACTGCGCAGTGTAACTCAAAGGAGGTGGATTTATGGGCGCGTACTTAAAAGACATATTTGCCGCTATCGCCGTCGTGTTTAACGCGATCCCGATGGCTATGTTCTCGCTCTCCTATGGCTTTGCCGCCTTCCCCACAGCACTCGGCTTTATTGTCGGCGGACTTGGAATGCTTCTGACACATCAGATTGCTCCGATTTCACTGCAGGCCGAAAGTATCGTGCTAGCCGGAACCATCAGCAAAGACCGTAATGAGAGACTGAACATCATTTTCTTCAGTGGTATCGTCATGGTGGTCATGGGCCTTCTCGGACTCCTGACAAAGACGATGGACTTTATCGGACCGTGTGTCTTGAGTGCTATGCTCGCCGGTGTCGGCCTGATGCTGGCGAAAGCCGGATTTGACATGATCAAGCAGAATACACTGGTTGCCGGCGTCTCGATGGCATCAGCTCTGCTCACCTACTTTGTCTTCACAAAGAATGACCTGATCTGGACGATCGCTGTTTCAGTCGTTGTCTCAACGATTGCACATCTGATCAGAGCTAAAGTAACCGGCGACATGGGCGGAACGCTCGAAGTCGATATGAGCAAAGAGAAACTGATCCCGCTCAAACTGACAGTCAATCCGCATGTTATCCGCAGTGTCCTGGCTGTATGTACGCTCCAGATCGGTGGTAACATCGCTTACGCGACGATCACAGCAGGCCTGGCCGGCAGCAAGGCCAACGTCGATGCGATCACTGTTTACTCCGGCTTGGCAGACTCCGCTTCCTCATTCTTCGGCGGCGGCCCGGTCGAGGCAATCATCAGCGGTACAGCGGTTGCTCCGCATCCGCTTCTAGCCGGCATTATCCTCGTTGCAATCGTTGCAGCGATCCTGTTGACAAAGACGATCACCAAGATCGCCAAGTACATCCCGGCACAGACGATTTCCGGTTTCCTTTTCACACTCGGTGCCTTCGCCGTGTTCGCGGCTGATGCTCCCGAGGCTCTGAAGCTGGATCCGGTCGTTGGTTCAGTCGTTATCATTGTCACAAGCTTCTCCGATCCGTTTATCGGTATGGTTTGCGGTGTCGTTCTGAAATATGTGCTGAAGCTTACCGGAGCTTAATCTGCTCAACAAGAAAAGTCTTACGGGGCTGCCTTCCTGGCAGCCCTTTTTTACACTACAAAGGATGATCGCTTATGTTTTTTATAATGGGAGTGACCCAGGGATCTAAAGAATTCGACTTCACACAGAATATCGTCTGCCCTAAATGTGGGCGCAGCGGAAACTATGTTGTCTATATGACCTATATGGTGCTGACACTCTTTTTCATCCCCTGTTTTAAATGGAAGAAGCAGTACTTTGTCCGCACGACCTGCTGCGATACTGTCTACAGCCTCGATCCGGAGGTCGGTAAATGCATCGCGCGCGGCGATGCGGTCACGATCCAGCCTCAGGATCTGTATGAGATCAGCGCTGGTTACGCTGGGAATCCGATGGGCAGCTGGGGAAACACATCCGACGGAGCAGCAAATGCGTGGACGAACCCCGGCGGCGCAGAAGACCCGGTCAATCCGTGGACCAACACAACTGAAGGCGTGAAAGTATGCCCGAACTGCGGGTATAAGGCAGCCCCAGATTTCGACTATTGTCCGAAGTGCGGCACAAAACTGTAGGAGAAGCAAATGCTGGATGAGCGGTACCGCGCGTATCTGCGCTGGACAATTTATCAGATCTATCCCCGCAGTTTTATGGATTCAAACGGGGACGGTATCGGGGATCTGAAAGGAATCATATCCAAGCTCGACTATTTGCAGGAGCTCGGGATAAATGCCCTGTGGATCTGTCCGTGTTATCAGAGCCCGAACGATGATAACGGCTATGACATCTCGGATTATGAGAGCATCATGGCCGAATTCGGTACTATGGAGGACATGGAGCGGCTGATCGGGGAGATACATCGGCGCGGCATGAAAATAATTATGGATTTTGTGCCGAACCACACCTCCACAAAGCACCCTTGGTTCCAGGAATCCAGGAAGGGAAAAGACAATCCCTACAGCGATTTCTATTTTTGGTTTGATGAAAAGCCCAACAACTGGCAGGCCGCTTTCAGAGGCAGCGCCTGGGAATGGGATGAGATGCGCGGCCAGTATTATCTTCACTCTTTTACAGTCAGTCAGGCGGATTTGAATTATGAGAATCCCGACGTTGTGAAAGCGATGCAGCATGTGGTTGATTTCTGGAGAGAGAAAGGCGTGGATGGGTTCCGGATCGATGTAATCGATCTGATTTCAAAGGATTTCAGCAAAAAACGGGACGATTTCGGACCCCGGCTGCATGAGTTCATCAGGGAGCTGATCGGACGGGAGCCGTTCTTTACGGTCGGGGAGAGCGATGTGCACGATATCGGTGAAATGGTCAGGCACTGCGCGGCGAACCGTCATGAGCTGAGCACGCTTTTTGTCTTTGATCATCTCGAGTGCGGGAGAGCAGATAAGTTCACACCGAAAAAAGACTCTCTCAAATTCCTGAGAGATTGTCTGATCAGATGGCAGCAGGAGACGGCGGAGCATGATCTCCTGTACACCCTGTTCTCCGACAACCACGACCAACCGCCTTTGATCTCTCGGATTGCCGATGATGCAAAATTGCGATACGAGTCAGCGACCGATCTGGCAGCGATGCTTTATCTGCTGAAAGGTGTTCCGTTTATTTATCAGGGGCAGGAGATCGGTATGACATCAGCGCATCTTGACAGCATAGATGATTTTGATGATGTCGAGAGCATCAACGCGTACCACGATTTTTGCCGGACGATGCCTGAGGAAGAGGCGCTCGGGAAGGTAGATTTCGGGAGCCGCGATAATGCCCGCCATCCGATGTGCTGGGACGACACTGAAGGGGCAGGTTTTACGACCGGAACTCCCTGGATTTCCCTGCATCCGCGGTATCGCGAGATCAACGTTAAAAGTGACCGAAAAGCCGACAAGTCAGTATGGCGCTTTTACCAGTCACTGCTCAGTCTGCGCCGGAACAACGAAACGTTTTTGGACGGAGATTTCGATGTCATATCCTCAGTCGATGATCCGTATTTCATTTACACGCGGGCATGGAAGGATGAGAAATGGGTTATTGTTTGCAATTTCGAGACAGAACAGGAAATCAGCGTTCCGTTTGACTGCGAGGCGCCCGCGCTGACAAACCTAAAGCGCACTTCCATGAGCGGCGTTTACGCTCCTTATGAATGCGCGATCGCAATGGTCAGTGACTGATTTCGGTTACTGCCTGAAATGCGGAACAAAACTTTGGGAGAAGATTGACGAAAGAGCGACAGGGGTGTATTGTTCCCTAATGAGGAGCGAGATATACCATGTTTGATTTTACACGTCCTGTCGTTATTGCACAGATTATTCTGCTGGTCATGCAGGTGACACTGTATTTTGGCATCCAGCCGTTTGAGGGGCCTGCGCATGATATTTCCACAGGGATTGATGAGAAGATTCCATTTATCCCCTGGACTATTTTTATTTATATTCTGTGGTTTCCGCTGATTACTTTTTTCCCGATGATGATTCATCATTTTTCATCGGCGCTGTATCTGCGGCATATGATCGCGTTGGTCATGGACATCATCTTAAGTTGCGCGATCTACCTGCTTTATCCCACCTCGTTTACGAGGCCAAGACCGGGCAAAACGGTCATGGGCTGGATCATGCGTTTCGTCTACACAGTTGATTTCAAGGGCAAAAACTGTATGCCCAGCATGCATTGTTCTATGTGCTTTCTGATGATTTTTGCATGTCTGACTCTGACTGGCGTGATTCCTGCGGCAGCTGTCTGCATTATCGTCATCTGTTTGATGATTATCGCAGCGACTGTGCTGACCAAACAGCATGTTATCATCGATGTCATCGCCGGGTTTGGCATGGCAGTGCTGTGCTGGGAGCTCGCACCGTGGTTTTCACAATTGATCCGGAATATGGGCTGACCGAGAGGAAACAATATGGAAAAACAGACATCATTCAAATGGCTTAAATATGTGCTCGCAGGCATTCTTCTGTTGTTTGTGATCACGGCCGTCGGGGTACCGTTCTGGATGGCATCCTTCATCATGAAAGGCAAGCGCCAGACACTGGAGGAGGCGATGGCATGGCAGTCGGAGCACTATGACACGTCCTTTTACGACCGCGCGGAAAAGACTGATTACACGGTCGCAGGGTTCCAGGATTATGAACTTCACGTGCAGCTGCTGAAGAATCCGCGGCCGACAGATCAGTATGTCATTATTTCACACGGGCACACCGACAACCGCTGCGGCGCCTTAAAATATGCCGGTATATACCTGGACCTCGGCTACAATTGCATCATCTATGATTTGCGGGGACACGGTCTGAACGAGCGGACATTTACCACGTATGGAATCCGCGAGAGTCAGGATCTGCTGCGCCTGATCAATGACACGAAAACACGCTATCCGGGTCTGACAAGACTCGGTTTGCACGGCGAATCACTCGGCGCGGCGACATCGATCACCGTCCTGAAAGAAAAGCCGGACATCGATTTTGTCGTAGCCGACTGTGGCTTTGCGGATATTGAGAGCGTGCTGCGCGGGGGCTACAAAAGTGCGCACATCCCGGACTTTTTCGTAGATATCGCGGACTTTGGCGCGCGGATGCGCTACCACTATTCTTTTAAGGAGATGCGGCCGGTCGATGCGCTGGATGACAATCACATCCCGATTCTGTTCATTCACGGCGAGGATGATGATTTCATTCCTCCGCGCCACTCGCGGGAGATGTATGAGCGAACAGCCGGAGAAAAAGATCTGAAACTGATCCCCGGCGCCGGGCACGCGGAGTCAGTTTTGACCGAGCCGGAGGATTACCGGCGATATGTAAAAGAGTTTCTGGATACTCTGAATTAGAAAAAAGATCCGTTCAGTTTTCCTGAACGGATCTTACTTTTATTTAAATCAACTTTTTCAGCGTTTTATAGATATCTTCCTCATCCGGTGGGCAGCCCTTGATACAGATGTCAAAGCCGGAAGTGCAGTTGCCGATACCGATCTCGCCGGATTTGCCGCGGTGGCCCTGTCCGATGCCGATCCGCCCGGGCAGTTTGTCGAGGAGTCCCTCTTCGCGGAGTCGCTCTAGCACGGGAACCAGCGCTGCGTAACAGGCACTGCAGGAGTCGACATCATCGACGGCGTCGCAGACATCCAGCCGTGCGCGTGACGGCACATCTTCACCAGGATTGCCCTCAACAGTGATGAGCCGCATGGAGGAGAGATCAGCGCTGCCGCAGCCGAGATACTCTGCCAGTCTGACGTACTCGACGTCATCTGTTTCGT
>JAFWDW010000110.1 GCA_017515965.1 Lachnospiraceae bacterium | reverse complement strand
GACGAAGAAGAATTCGTTCTGAAAGTCGAGAATGAAAACGGAGAGATCATCGGCGGATGTGTTGCTGAAGCATACGAATATCACTGGGCGAGAGTTTTGCTTGAAGATCTTTGGGTGGATGAACGCTATCGCCATCACGGGATCGGCTCCATGATCCTCCGCGAAGTCGAGCGCATTGCAAGAGAGAAGGATTGTCGGGTCGTGACGCTCGGCACCGCCAGTTACATGGCAAGACCGTTCTATGAAAAACACGGCTATCAGGTTTTTACATCTATGAAAGCAGCAAATGGCTATATAGATTATTCACTGGTCAAATACCTTGACAGGGATGCGCCTGATTATATGCCTACAGAAAACAGTGGTGCGAAATACAAGGTCTCGCCCGGAAATGATGATGACGGAGGCGTCATACTGAATGGTATCAGAACATACAGCGAAGCCTACGAGGAGAAATGCGAGCGGGTCGATTTTTGCAGGAAACTAGTCAATAAAGAAGGCAGGTTTGCGGCGGGCGTGATCGCGAACGTGAACAAAGGATATGAGGGCGTTGTCACAACACTGTTTGTTGAAGAGCCGCTGAGGCGTCAGGGCCTGGGCACATTTCTTTTGCGGGAAGTGGAAAAACTGGCAAAGGAAAACAATGCGCCTGTTGTCTTGACAAGCGCGGGCGACTGGAATGCCGGATTCTTCAAAAAGAACGGCTATCTGCTCAGAGGCGAGCTCAAAGACGTTCCGAAAGGACATGACTGTTTCGAGCTCTACAAGAATGTCTGAAATGACTTTTAAGATGAAGCTGAAGAATGTTTTGATCGTTGTGAAAGACGCTGAAAGGTCCAGACAGTTTTATCATGACCTGTTCGGCCTTGAGCTTGTCCTTGACAATGACGGGAATATGATCCTCACGGAAGGGCTCGTCCTGCAGGAGGAGAAATACTGGAAAGAGTTTCTCGGCCGGGAGATCGTTACGGAGAATAATGCCTGCGAGCTTTATTTTGAGGAGCCAAATATCGAAGGATTCGCTGAGAGGCTGGAGAAGTATTATCCGGATGTAAAATACGTAAACCGCCTGATGACCCACAGCTGGGGACAGAAGGTGATACGTTTCTACGACCCCGACGGGAACCTGATCGAAGTGGGAACGCCGGTTCCGACCCCCGATCCTTTTTTGGGATCGCAGTTTGATGACAATAGATCGGGATTTGTGGAGGAAACAGAAATGGTATTCGAAATGATGCCTTGCTCAGAAGACGATCGTGAGTTTATCGAAGAACAGGCAGGCGATGCTTTTAACGCGACAGCGCAGCCGGAAGAAGACGCGGAAGAAGAATTTGTTTATGTGATCGCCGATGAAAGCGGGAACCTCCTCGGCGGATGCGTTTTGTCCGTAGACGGTCTGGGGACGGCTTCGATCTATGACCTGTGGGTGGAAGAAGAGTATCGCGGACAGGGAATGGCCTCCGCACTCATCCGGGAGGCTGAGCGTGAAGCAAGGGAACACGGCTGCTATCTCGCAATGGTCGGAACCTTTGACTGGCAGGCAAGACCGTTATACGACAAACACGGTTATATGCTCAACGATACGATGACAGATGTGCCGAAGGGGCATGAGCACTATATGCTTACAAAACGGCTTGACCGCGCGGCCGAGAATTATATTCCCTCAAACACCGGCGAATATGAGATCAGGCGCGGCGGCGAAGAGGACGCTGAGATCCTTTCCGGCAAATTGCGCGCATATGACAGCGCCATTGCGCCTCGCGAGCATGAATACATCCCTCTGAGCAAAAAAATCGTGGACGAAAACGGAAGGATCATTGCCGGATTTGTCGGTGGTGTTGACGGCTGGAACGGCACGGATATAGACGCTCTCTGGGTGGAAGATAATTACCGTGATCAGGGGATCGGTTCCGGGCTCCTTGCCGAGTTAGAGCGGGAGGTAAAGGAAAACGGCGCTGACGTTATGTTTATTGAAGCATATGATTGGAACGTGGGATTTTTCAAAAAGAACGGCTATGAAAAAGTGACCGGCCTGCTTGAAGATTATCCGAAAGGGCACGTCATGTATTGCATGCAGAAATCTCTTTGATATGGACTGAGGAGCAGAAGGAAGACTATGATAATTTTGATCACCGGCGCATCCCATACAGGCAAGACGCTTCTGGCGCAGAGGCTGCTGGAGAAATACAGGTATCCGTATCTTTCGATCGACCACCTGAAGATGGGCCTTATACGCAGCGGGAATACAGATCTCACGCCCGAAGACGACGATGAGCTTACGGAGTATCTGTGGCCGATAGTCAGGGAGATCATCAAAACAGCTATAGAGAACGACCAGAACCTTATCATTGAAGGGTGTTATATCCCGCCTGACTGGCGAAAGGATCTGGATGAGAGTTATCTGGAAAAGATCGATCTGATTTGTCTTGCGATGACCGGGGATTACATAGAAGAACACTTTGATGAGATCATCGGGCACGAGTCAGAGATAGAGAACAGATCGGTCAAAGAGGACTGCACGGCAGATGACCTGAAGCAGTGCAACAGATGGTTTATAGACGCGTTTGGCAAAGCAGGCGAAAAGGTCGTGCTTATAGAAGACGAGTTCGATGCGGTATTCGAAGGGATCTGAGACATGCGGGTGATCGATTATTTTGACAGCGACAGACAGGAACACTGGCTTGAGGAGATCGGGCGGAGCGATTGGGGCGCGGGAGCCTTTCTGTTTGATCTGATCAGCAAAGGAAACTTTTTTGACGCTCTCGGGCCAAAGTCCAGGGTCCTGCTCCTGACGGAAGGCGACGAGCTGATATCTTTCTGCACTTATGCGGAGAAGGATGACATCCGGCCAACTGAGCTTACCCCATGGATCGGTTTTGTTTATACATTCCCTAAACACAG
>JAFWDW010000109.1 GCA_017515965.1 Lachnospiraceae bacterium | reverse complement strand
CTCATCTCCATAACAGACATTCCGCATCCTTCATAGTTCATCAGCTCGCTCTGGACGCGCTTCAAAACCGGCTCCGGAAGCATAGACGGACCAGCTGAAAAGTTAAATATTCTTCCTTCTGACATTTGTAACTCCTCCTTTATAAATATAAAATTTGTTTATTCTACACCTAATTCTTTAAACACTTTGAGCAGACGTTCCGGTTCAGGCTTTAAGCTGATCGGCTCTCCGGCTGCCTTGATCGCGTTGACAACATCTTTCAGGCCATTTCCAGTAACGATCGATACATAAGTGGCATTTTTTGGCACCAGTCCCTGCTCGACCGCTTTCTTAAGTCCGGCAGTTCCGGCGACACCGGCAGGCTCACCGAATACACCGCATGTGCGTCCCAGAAGCTTCATGGCATCGAGTATCTCCTGGTCGGAAACATTGACCACGACGCCGTTTGATTCACGGATCGCGTTCAGCGCCTTGGTAGCGTTACGCGGTACGCCTACAGCGATACTATCCGCAATCGTATTCTCCTCCATCGGCTTCCAGGGCTTGTCTTCAGCTATTGCTTTATTGAGCGGACAGCATCCTTCTGCCTGGACAGAGATCAATCTGGGCAGCTTGTCGATAAATCCGGCAGCATACAGATCCTTGAATCCTTTCCAGACGCCGGCGATCGTGCAGCCGTCTCCGACTGATAATGCCACATAGTCGGTCATCTTCCATCCCAGCTGCTCGGCTATTTCGAGTGCTACAGTCTTTTTCCCTTCCATAAGGTACGGGTTGATCGCTGCATTGCGGTTATACCATCCATAGCGTTCAATGGCCAAAGCAGACATATTGAAAGTCTCCTCATAGGATCCCTCCACGCTCATGACCGTGGCTCCGAAATTAAGAAGCTGTGACACCTTTCCTTTTGGCGCGCGGGACGGCACAAAGATAAATGTCTTAAACCCGGCTGCCGCGGAATTTCCGGCAAGCGATGAAGCAGCGTTACCGGTTGATGAACAGCAGATCGTATCGACTTCCGCCTCCTCAGCCTTGACAACAGCCATCGCCGAAGCGCGGTCTTTCAGGCTCGCTGTGGGATTGATCCCGTCGTCTTTGACATAGAGCTTATCAACACCGAGCATCTCTTCAAGGTGCACAGCATGATAGAATGGCGACCAGCCGACACGCAGCTTAGGCCTCTTACCTATTCCCTCAACGGGAAGGAATTCCTGATAACGCCACATGGAATTCTCATGACGATCAGCCATGTCTTCAGGCGTCACCTGGCTTTTGATGTAATTGTAATCATATTTGATGTCGAGAATACCGCCGCATTTCGGGCAAACAGTCGTATTGGGAGTTGCTTCGTATTCCGCGCCGCACTCGACACAAACAGCTGAAATCACATTTTTCATCACTTTACCTCAGTTCACAAATCACAGATTCTTCAGAAGACCTGTTCTGTCATTGAAATCATTGATCAGCTCATCGATTTCGTCAGCCTGCTTCTGGACTGAACCCCAGGCCTTTTCGAAGTCATACCACTGATCGTTCAGATCCTGGATATCACGGGCTTGCTGCTCAATCCAAGTATAGTATTTCAGGTTGTGGATACGCTTGCGGTCTGTGTAACGCAGCTCAAGCATGTTATCGGTTCCCTGTCCGAGCAGATGCTTGTTATAATCAACTGCCGCCATGGTCGGTGTGTATTCTCCATCCTGATCGACAAGCTCCTGAATACGTGTCTGATACATGACGGCTGAATCGGTCATAACCGTTGCGATGACATCGTGCTCTTCCATCTCATAATACTTCGCCATCTTGATCGCGCGAAGGAGATTGGCAATACCGGAGATTCCGAAGTAGTCAAGCACATCGACAAGTGCCGGATCCACACCGCGTTCCTTCTTCAGGAACTCGCGTGCTGTCGGCTCGTTGAAGAACCGAAGCAGCCTCTGGGAATCCTCATCATCGATATCAACAACCAGATCAGTATTCTTCACATTGTGGATCCACGGCACATGCTTGTCGCCGATACCCTCGATCCTGTGTCCGCCAAAGCCATTATCCAGAAGAGTCGGACACTGAAGCGCTTCGCCGACACCGAGCTTCATACCCGGATACTGCTGCTTCAGATAATCACCGGAGGCCATCGTACCGGCAGATCCGGATGTGAAAATCGCGCCTGCCAGGACATCGCCGTCCTGCTTCATGTCTTCAAAAGCGCCCTGGATGGCTGTACCGGTGACATTGTAGTGCCACAGATAGTTGCCCATCTCATCAAACTGATTGAAGATGACAACATCATCACGCGTCTCTCTCAGTTCCCAGGTCTTATCAAAAATCTCTTTGACATTGCTCTCGCAGCCCGGTGTCGCGATGACTTCGCCTGCAATCGACTTCAGCCAGTCAAAACGCTCCTGGCTCATCTCAGCCGGCAGGATAGCAATAGAATCAACGCCGAGAAGCTTGGAGTCAAAAGCGCCGCCGCGGCAATAGTTGCCTGTTGAAGGCCAGACTGCCTTGTTGTATGTGGAATCAAACTGTCCTGTAGTCAGGCGGGGAACCAGGCATCCGTAAGATGCGCCGACTTTATGGCATCCTGTTGGAAACCATTTACCAACCATGCATATGATCTTAGCTTTGACACCGGACAATTCAGGCGGAATTACGATGTAATTGGGCTTACCGAACAATCCGCCGCTTTCTTTCGGTTCGTTTCTCCATGTAATACGGAAAAGGTTGAGCGGATTGATATCCCAAAGGCCGACATCCTTAAGCTTCTCCTTGATAACGTCCGGAACCAGGGACGGATCGCGCAGCTGAGCGATTGTCGGGAGGATAATATTGTTCTCTCTAGCCTTTTCGATATTATGTTCCAATGCTTTTTCATTCTTTTTCAGGGATATCATATGAGCATCTCCTTTTCAAAAATCAAAACAACGTTTTACGTATTTATACTATCATCTGAAATTTCAAAAAGCAATGAATCAGACGAACTTTTTACAAAATTTTTTAGTAATATCAAAAATTTTTGCTCTCCCACTTTACTTACATTCCTACATCATATAAAATGAATGTGTATAAGTGTTCAAAGGAGGTGGAACTATGAACATTGACAACGGATACTCCGTTCCCGGCAGCAAAGCCATCGGCGCGCCCGTTATCAGGCAAGATGCCCATGATAAGGCAATCGGACGAACAAAATATGTCGATGACCGCTGCGACAGCGGCGCTCTGTGTACACGCATTCTGCATTCGACAGTAGCTAACGGTATTGTCAAATCGATCGACACGAGCGAAGCTGAAAAAGTTCCGGGAGTTGTGCGTGTTTTCACATGTTTCGACATCAAAGAAAAGCACTATTTCCCGACACCTGGCCATCCTTGGTCAGTAGACCCGCATCATCAGGACATTGCGGACCGTCTTGTGCTGACAGATCATCCTCTGTATTACGGTGATGATATCGCAGCTGTAGTCGCCGAAGACGAAGTGGCAGCTGCGCAGGGTATCCGCGCTCTCAAGGATAAAGTTGAGTATGAAGAGCTTCCTTTTGTTCTCGACACAGCTGATGCTATGAAAGAGGATGCTCCCCTGCTTCATCCCGACTACCCCGGAAATGTGCTGGCACACACCTCGATTCATCAGGGTAATTATGAAGAAGCGATCAAGGAAGAAGGCCTTGTCCGTGTCGAAGGCTGGTATGAAGTTCCGACAGTGCAGCATTGTCATATCGAGAATTTTGAATGCTTCGCTTACGGCGAGGGAGATGACCGGTATGTTTGCGTTACTTCAACGCAGATCCCGCATATCGTTCGCCGTGTCATCGGTCAGGCACTCGGTATGGACTGGGGTAAATTCAGAGTCATTAAGCCTTTTGTCGGCGGCGGTTTCGGCAACAAGCAGGATTCTCTCTATGAGCCCCTTTGCGTATGGCTTTCCATGCAGCTGGGCGGACGCTTAGTCAAGATAGATGTCCCGCGTGAAGAGACGTTCGTCAACAACCGTGTGTGTCACGCCGAGCGCTTCCACATCATTTCCTGGCTGAGAAAAGACGGTACATTTGCCGCAAGAAAATACGAAGCCTGGTCTGATCAGGGAGCTTACTCTTCTCACGGCCATGCCATTGCAGCTAAAGCATTAAATGCTTTCCCGCAGCTCTATCCCTGCGACAATATCGATGCGGATGCCTGGACTGTTTATACCAACAAGCCGGTTGCCGGCGCTATGCGCGGTTACGGTATGCCGCAGGGCTCCTACGCCTTTGAAGCTGCCGCTGATGACTGTGCACGTGCGATCGGTATGGATCCGCTCGAGTTTAAGCGCAAGAACCTGATGCCGGTCGGCTTTGTCCATGAGTTCTCGCACAATGAGCTCTACAGTGACACCTTCAATCAGTGTTTTGATAAAGGTGATAAAGCGATCGGTTATACGAAAAAGTACAAAGAATACAGCAAGGAACAAACCGGAGAAATCAGACGCGGTATCGGCGTGGCGACCTACTGGTACAACACAGCCGTCTATCCGATCGCTCTGGAGACTTCTTCCTGCCGTATGGTACTCAACCAGGACGGTTCCGTACAGATCCAGCTTGGCGAGACGGAGATCGGTCAGGGCGCTGACACAGTAGCGGCTCAGATGGCTGCCGATACGATCGGACTGACATTTGATAAAGTTCACACCGTCTCCTGTCAGGATACGGATATAACTCCGTTCGGAACAGGTGTCTATGCTTCCAGAGGAACCTACACGCTCGGCTTCTCAGTCAGAAAGACCGCTGAAGAACTTAAACGCAAGATTCTTGATTATGCCTTCGAACTGACACGTATGCAGCCTTATGTCCTTGATATTGTCGATAACAATGTCATCCGCAAGACTGACGGACGCGTTTTGATGAGCATGGCAGAGCTTGCTACCACCGCTCTCTACAGCCTTGATCACAGTGTACATCTGACAGCCGAGACTACAGCTCATATCAAATCAAACGCATATGCGTTCGGATGCTGTTTCGCAGAGGTTGAAGTCGATATTCCGATGTGCCGTGTACGACTCCTGAACATCATCAACGTACATGACTGCGGCAATGTCATCAACCCTGCACTTGCTGAAGCGCAGGTCCATGGCGGTATGAGTATGGGAATCGGATATGCTCTCTCTGAAAAGTTATTGTTTGATGAAAAGACAGGACGTCCGCTTAATAACAACCTGCTCGACTATAAACTCTCCTCCTTTATGGATCATCCGAGACTTGTCGGTCAGTTTGTTGAAAACTACGAGCCGACCAGCGCTTACGGCACCAAGGGACTTGGTGAGCCGCCTGTCTGCCCGGTCGCTCCGGCTATCAGAGCTGCGGTCGCTCAGGCTACCGGATGCTTTATCAATGAGATCCCGCTTTCTCCGGATGTTCTTTACAAGAACTTCGTTGAAGCCGGTCTGATTGAAGAGGAAGGAGGCGAGAACTAATGTATGATATCAAGGCATTATATGAAGCCGAAAGTGTTCAGGACGCATGTCGTCTTCTGACCGAGCATCCTGAGGCACAAGTGATCGCCGGCGGATCCGATGTCCTGGTCCAGGTCCGCGAAGGTAAACGTGCAGGCAAAGAGCTTGTCAGCATTTATATGCTTGATGAGCTTCGCGGTATCTCGATCGACAAAGATGAAAATGTCCGCATCGGTTCACTGACCAGCTTTTCGAACATCACCAAAAACCCGATCATTCAGGAAAAGATCGGCGTTCTCGGGGAAGCGGTCAACATGATCGGCGGTCCGCAGGTTCGCGCCATCGGTACGATCGGCGGCAACACATGCAACGGTGTTACCTCCGCCGACTCCGCTTCCACCCTGCATGCCTGGGAAGCAATCATTGAGATCACCGGGCCTGACGGCGTCCGCTATGACAAGATCAAAGACTTCTATATCAAAGCAGGAACTGTTGACCTTAATCTTGGTGAGATCCAGACAGCCATCCTGATTCCTAAAGAGTCTTACGAAAACTGCTTTGGCCATTACATCAAATACGGAAAGCGCAACGCTCTTGAGATCGCCAATATCGGCTGTTCCGTAAACGTCCGCCTCTCCAAAGACAAGAAAACCTTTGATCGTGTCCGGATCGCCTATGGCGTCGCTGGTCCTGTTCCGATGCGCGCCCCGTCAGCCGAAGCATTTATCAACGGCAAGGCTGTCACGGAAGAGAATATTGAGCAGTTCGGCAAAGAGGTTCTGAACGACATCAACCCGCGCGAATCATGGCGTGGCGGTAAGAAGTTCAGAGAACATATGGCTGTCGTTATGGCACAGCGTGCTTTAAGAGAGTCCATTAGAAAAGCCGGAGGTGAAGTGAGATGAGTGAAAGACAATACAAGACAGTTCATTTTACACTGAACGGCAAACCAACTGAAAGAAATGTCGATGTCCGTGCTTCTCTGACAGACATGCTCCGCAATGACTACCGTATGACCAGTGTCAAAAAGGGATGCGAAGTCGGTGAATGCGGCGCCTGTACAGTCATCATCAACGGTGAAGCATTTGATTCCTGCATCTATCTTGCCGTGTGGGCTGAGGGAAAAGAAATCACGACGCTTGAAGGCCTTCTCGGACCGAATGGCGAGCTTTCAGATATCCAGGAAGCGTTCGTTGAAGAGACAGCGATCCAGTGCGGCTTCTGTTCGCCCGGATTTATCCTCTCTGCCTGGGAGATCTTAAACACCGGCAAAGAGTATACAGATGATGAGCTGCGCAAGCTCCTCTCCGGCCATCTTTGCAGATGCACCGGTTACGAGAATATCTTCCGCGCGGTCAAGAAAACTATGCTCCGCCGTCTCGGCAAGTATGAGGAGGCCGAAAAAGTAAATGATGCCGGAATCGTGGATACCGACGAACGTAAACCTTTCGCTTCCTTAGATCCGACCGTTCAGGCATAGCATACTTTAATCATATTCAAACAAAAGCACAGGTATTCCATCGGAACCGCTTGCGCTACAAGAAAAAACGAAACGGTACATAAGGCTGCAAAAAACGCAGCCTAAGTACCGTCGTTTTTTATGTTTCCTGATGAAACACCTGTGCTTTTATTTGATAATAATATAAAGCTCGCTGTCAATACCATTTTGCTGGGGCTTAGAAGACGCCGGTACTTAGCGTGTGTGTTTTTACACGCTTAGTACCGCTGCGTCTGACCAGAGCGAAAGCGTCCCCGGCATAATGGTATTGACAGCGAGCTTGATGATTATAAGCACATAAGCAGAGATTGTCCGGTCATTTCCGCGGGCTGGGCAATTCCCATCAGCTCCAGCAGTGTCGGTGCAATATCGGCCAGTTTACCGCCCTCACGGAGTTTATATTTCGGATCGGCATTGATCAGAATAAACGGAACCGGATTAGTCGTGTGTGCTGTAAACGGTTCCCCGCTCTCCTCATCGATCATCATATCAGAGTTGCCGTGATCGGCGCAGAGGAACATCTGTCCACCGACTTCTTTGATGGCTTCGACTGTTTTTCCGACGCACTCATCAACCGCTTCAACAGCCTTG
>JAFWDW010000108.1 GCA_017515965.1 Lachnospiraceae bacterium | reverse complement strand
GTCTGCGGGTTGATCGAGATACGGGTGACCCCTGCTTTCTTTAAAATGCCCAGCTTCCCGGAATTGATCGTATCCGGTCTGCCCGCTTCCACAGTCCATTCCAAAACCGTGCTTTCCACGCTCCTGCGATCATGTATAAAACAGCTTCGGATCATGCTGCACAGTCTGTTGAGCTGATTCTCATTTAACACTGTCGGCGTGCCGCCGCCGACATAGATACAGCTGACCGGCCTGTCTTTGACAAGCGGTGCGATCGCTGTCATTTCTTTTTGCAGCGCATCGAGATACGCATCGATCCTGTCGCCAAACCGGTCCGCCGGAACCGAGGCGAAAGAACAGTACAGACAACGGCTCGGACAGAACGGAATATGCACATAGATGCAGAGTCCGTCTGTTCCTGCAGCTTCTATCTTATCGATCAGTTCGCGCTCTTTTTCTGCAACTGAAACTGCCAGTTCAGCTCTCTCCGGGCTGGTTTTCAATTCTTCCTGAAAGCGTTTGATACACGCCTTTTGACTCATTCCTTCTTCCAGCCAGGTGCGCGCGATCTTAGTCGGTCTGACACCGGTCAGGATCCCCCAGGGAAGCTTTCTTTCTGTCAACTCAGACAGTGTATCACAGAGTGAGCATCCCATCTCATATTTGATCTGTTTACGGTCTGTCCGGGTTTTTGGAACACTAAAGTGAAAGAGCTCCCGCGGCGCAGCCGTGATATGCACCAGCATGTCCATTTCAGGATCGGTCTCCTGTTTGATCAGTCCTGCGCGCACCTTCTCAGGAAAGAATTCTGCCGTAATATGATACGCATCATAGGAGTAATACTGATCTGAGCAGCGGATGATAAGTTGTTGATTCTGATCGAGCTTCAACATACTTGCCGGCACCCGTTACCATCTGATAAACGGATTATACTGCTTCTCAAATCCGATACTTGTAGCTGGACCGTGACCCGGATAAACCTCTGTCTCGTCGGGCAGGATAAGCACTTTTTCTTTCAGGTTATCCACCAGCGCACGCATATCTCCCTGCGGTCCGTCAGTGCGTCCGATGCTCCCGTAAAAAAGCGCGTCCCCGGAAAACAGGACATGTTCATCGCGCAGATAATAACAGCATCCGCCGTAAGAATGCCCCGGAATCCAGATCGTCTCAAAAGTAAGACCGGCAAGATCCAATTCTTCGCCTTCAGAAAAAAAGGTGATCTTTGATCTCAGCTGCACGGTCTGCCCGATAAAGGCCTGGCCGAGATTGAACGCCGGATCATTAAATGTCTCCGCCTCCTGCTCAAGCGCATAAACCGGCAGATCAAAATGTGCAGTCAGCTCGTCGACACCCATAATATGATCAAAATGACCGTGCGTCAGGAGGATCGCCTCCGGTATGCGGCCATCTTCCTGCAATGTCTGCATGAACGATGGCGGACATCCGCCGGGATCGATGATGACCAGTTTGTCATCGTTTCCGACCACATAGCAGTTCGTCTGCAGCAAACCTAGTTCATAGTTTCTTATATCCATCCGGACTCCTTGTCATCTCGGTCTCTGAATATCAATAACGTCGCTGATCTTTCTGAGCTTTTGCGAGATATCTCGCACATCTGAACGGCTTTGGACCTCGAAGCCGGCGTTGATCGAAGCTACATTCTGTTTATTGACCTTGATGTTCATCGACTTCAGATCGACACCGTTTTCAACAAACACCTTCGCGAGATCCATCAGCAGCCCTTTGCGGTTGCGCGCATAAATGATGATGTCCACTGCATAGGAACCGCCTTCTTTGGGCATATCCGCCCACTCGGCGGGAATCAGCCGGGCTCTCTCCTGCTCGGAAAGATTCATCACATTGGTGCAGTCGGTCCTGTGTATGGACAGACCGCGCCCGCGCGTGATAAACCCGACGATCTCATCACCCGGAACCGGGTTGCAGCATTTCGAGAAATGCACGGCCATATCTCCGACGCCCTTGACAATAACACCGCTCTTGGACCTGAGAACATGCTCTTCCATGTTCTTTCCGGTCTTGTCAAGGTTTTTCACCTGCTCCTCGAAATACTCGTTTTTATGATCATTGCGGTAGGCCTGGCGCAGACGGTTGACGATCTGACCTTCCTTGATGCCGCCGTGACCGACAGCGGCCAGCACGGCGTCCCACTCTTTGAAACCGTACTTTTTCATCACGGTTTCCATATAAGCAGGTTCCAGAAGATCATTTAGATCACATTTCTTCTCCCGGCAGTACTGCTCGAGCATGGCTCTGCCCTTGACAATATTCTCTTCCTTGAACTCTTTCTTGAACCACTGATTGATCTTGCTCTTGGCTTGCGTGCTTTTGACGATCTTCAGCCAGTCGCGGCTTGGTCCCTTTGTGTTCTGGGATGTAATGATCTCGATCCGGTCGCCGTTCTGGATCTTATAATCGATGTTGGCGAGTTTACCGTTAACGCGTGCTCCGACCATCTTATTGCCGACAGCCGAATGGATGGCATAGGCGAAATCGATCGGCGTCGAGCCGGCAGGCAGGGTCTTGACATCGCCCTGCGGCGTAAAGCAGTAAACGTCACCTGCAAACAGATCCAGATCACCTTTGACTGTGCTTAAGAACTCTTTATTGTCAGACGTATCCTGCTGCCACTCAAGAATCCTGCGCAGCCATGTGAGCTTGGCCTCCTCGCCGCTCTCGGACGCCTGCTCGTCAGAACCCCCGCTCTCCTTGTACTGCCAGTGAGCCGCGATACCGTATTCGGCAATACGGTGCATCTCCTGTGTCCTGATCTGCACTTCAAAGGGCTTTCCCTCCTCACCGATCAGCGTTGTGTGCAGCGACCGGTACATATTCGGTTTCGGCATCGCGATATAGTCTTTGAACCTCCCGGGAACCGGTGTATACAGATCATGAATTGTGCCGAGCGCAGCATAACAGTCCTGAACCGTCTCCACGATGATTCGTGTTGCGAAAATATCATAGATCTCATCAATCGAAGTCTTTTCCTGCTGCACCATCTTTCTGTAAATGGAGAAGACATGTTTGACCCGCCCGAAGACTTCGGCTTTGATATGTGCCTCCTCCATATGCTTGGCCACGTCCCCGACTGTTTTGTTGATGAATTTATCGCGCTGGGAGTGGTACTCTTCCAGCTGCTCAATGATACTGTTGTATACATCAGGCTTAAGGAACTTCAGAGACGTGTCTTCCAGTTCTGACTGGATCTTATAGATACCGAGACGGCCGGCGATCGGTGCATAGATATCCAGGGTCTCCTCGGCCTTTTCGATCTGTTTTTCAGGCTTCATATACTGCAGTGTCCACATGTTGTGAAGCCGGTCAGCAAGCTTAATGACAATGACCCGGATATCTTTGGCCATCGCCAGGAACATTTTGCGCAGATTCTGCGCCTGGGCTTCCAGTCTGTCGCTTGAATAATCGATCTGACCGAGTTTTGTCACCCCGTCTACCAAACGGGCTACGTCATCTCCGAATGCCTCTCGGATACTATCCTCATTGTAGGCAGTGTCTTCGACGACATCGTGCAGCATCGCGGCCATGATCGTCTCACGATCCATTTCCAGACTGGCCAAAATAATACATACCCAAAGCGGATGGACAATATAGGGATCGCCTGATTTGCGCATTTGACCTTCATGCGCTTTGCTGGCCGTTTCATAGGCCTTTTCGATCATGCTCAGATCATCGGAGGGATGGTAGGTGCGCATACGCTCCAGCAATCCGGCCATCAGTTCATCCGGCGACAGGCACCCTGTCTCCAGAACAGGTGTGAAAGCGTGCAAATTGTAGTAAGGATCAGTAATCATCTGCCTGCATTTGTCCCTGTCGGGAAGATTTCCCGCCATATCGGTCACAAATTTATGGGTGATACTGTCCTTTGCATAATCCAGGTCCTTTGAAACCAGGCTGGGCTGATTCTTATGTGTCCCCATATGCCACCTCTCTACTTGCCGTTTAAAACCTTCTCAATCCTTTTCCACGAGCACATCACGTACAATCGCCTGCACGTTGCGGTTGCCGCGGTATTCATTCACATTCAGTGTATATGCCAGTGTCAGCCGTAAGTTGTCCTGTATCTTCTGCGCATCTGCAGCATCATCGATACGGATACCGGATTCATCGTAAATCGTATCGATCACTTTGCCTGTGTCTCCGAAATAGACGCAGGACATACGCACACCGGATCCGTCATCACCGTAGAACGAGAGGACCCGATTATCCTTTCCCAACAGCCTGACAGAATCGATCCGAACATGTCTGGCTGCAAACAGAGCGCGCCTGTTCCCGGGACCGCAGGGTTCCAGAAGGCTGACTTCCCTCACCAGATCCTCGCTGCACTGGGAAAACGGCAGCACCATGTCCAGAAACACCTTCTCCGTGAGCACATCTTCCTGCGGCGGCTCCTGGGCATTGAGCGCTTTTCGCAGAGCAGCGATGCGTTCTTCCTGGATCGTCAAACCGGCAGCCTGTTCATGACCGCCGAATTTCTCGAACAGATCTGCGTGGTGATGAAGCGCCGAGAACAGATCATAGCCCGGTACGGATCTCCCGGATCCCCTGATCAGTCCGTCCTGTGTTTTGGTCAGGACGATCGTCGGGCGGTAATCACTCTCTCTGATACGGCCTGCTACGATACCGGCCACCGTCTCATCACAGTCAGGAGCAAAAAGGACATACACCTGATCTCCATGCTGCTGCGCCTTTAAGGCCTCTGCCTCGACACTGACGATCCCCTCCTCTGTCATCTGCCTGCGCTGTTCATTGAGACTCCTGATCATCGCCGCTTTTTTGGCTGCCTTGACCGGATCCTGTTCGCACAGAAGCGCAAGCGCATCCTTAGCCGATGTCAGACGGCCGCACGCATTAATACAGGGGCCGAGTACAAATCCAAGATGATAGGCGGAAATATGCTCTCTCTCCAGACTGCTCGCCTCAATCAGGGCAAAAAGACCGATATAGCTCTCCGGTATCTTTCCCGGCTCGTAGTCAGCGCGTATCTTTTTAAGGCCTTCTTTAACGATGACACGCGAATCACCGATGAGCGGCACCACATCACAAACTGACGCAAGCGCAGCAAAGGGAAGCAATTCATCCAATTGATAGACATCATGTCCCTGATGCATGTACAGCGCCCGCATCACCTGCCAGGCAACAACCGCGCCGCAGATGTCGCGCTGTGCATAATCACTGTCCTCCCGCTTTGGATCGACCACGGCATCTGCCGGAGGCAGTTCTCCCGTCACTTCATGGTGATCCGTCACAATGACAGAAAGCCCCAGTTCAGCAGCTTTATCAACCGCATCATACGCCGAAATGCCGTTGTCGCAAGTCAGAATCAGTTCGATCCCATCCTCGGCTGCTTTCCGGACCATACGCGCATTGAGACCGTATCCGTCACTTTTGCGCTCCGGAATATCCACGTCCACCACGGCTCCGATCTTACGGAGGCTTTGCAGCAAAATATAGGAAGCGCAGATGCCGTCCACATCATAATCTCCGATGATCCTGACGGGGGCACCAGCCGCTGCCGCCTCGCCCAGAATCTCGACTGCTTCTGTGATATCCGGCAGTAAACTGGGGTCAGCCAACATAGACAAACTGCCATAGAGATAATTCTCTATGGCTGTTTGATCGCAAATACCACGATTTCGAAGCAGTCTGGCAAATGGCAGACTGATATTAAACTGTTTACAAACGGTCGCATAATCAGCGCCTTTGCGCACCTCGACCCATTTTTTAAAGCGCAACTTTGCCCTTTCCTATTTTTGTTTTCATCAGATACCACAGTGATCCCGAGATAAAGATCGAGGAGAAGCCGCCGGCGATGATACCGACCATCAGCGGAAGGGCAAATTCCTTGATCGAGGATACACCCAGAATGTACAGCACAGCGATCATGATAAAGGTGGTCGCCGATGTGTAAATGCTTCGGGTCATGGTCTTGGTAATGGCCTGATTAACCGTATTCGCCAGTGTCTCACGTGTGATGCTCATATGCATCTCCTCGCGGATACGGTCGAAGATAACGATCGTCGCATTGATCGAATAACCCAGAATCGTCAGGATCGCCGCGATAAAGGTATTGCCGACCGAGATCCGGGATACCGCATAGAACAGGACAACGATCAGCACGTCATGCACAAGTGCCAGGATCGAACTGAAAGCAAAACGGATATCACGGAAGCGCACAAAGATGTAAAGCAGCATACAGACGATCGCAACGAGCAAAGCGACAACAGCATCGCGCCGCATTTCCGAGCTGACCGTCGAAGAGATGTTCTCTGTGGTGACCGGTGTCTCATTATCGGCATCGTATCCGAACTGAGCCAGATCTTCCTCCATCTTTTCGCGCTCTTGCAGCGACAGCGTACGTGTCTTGATCACGACGTCGTTTGATCCTTTGACTTTCTGCGCCTGCACATTGGCATCGCCGGTGATCTTTTCCACAACGGGAATGATCTGATCATCGACCTCTTCCAGTGAGTATTCCTTGTCAAAGGAAACTGTCGTTGATGTACCGCCCATAAACTCAAGGCTGTAGTTAAATGCATTATTCTTCTTGCCGATATTGACAAACATCACAATGAAACCGGCCAGAATCACAGCGCCCGCGATCGCAAACCATTTCTTCATATTGCCCACGAAGTTGTAAGGATCGCGCATCTTCTTCTCACCGTAGAATTTTTTGTCCTTAGCGCCGAATGTGTACACTGAATACATGATCCAGCGGACCGCCACAAGTGCTGTGAACATGGATACGAGAATACCGATGCCGAGCGTCTGTGCAAAGCCTTTGACTGAGCCGGATCCCAGAATGAACAGCACGATAGCCGCAATGAGTGTCGTGACGTTTCCGTCAAGGATGGCGGAGAACGCCTTTTTGAAACCGGCGCGCAGAGCATTGTCGATCTTAGCGCCGCCGCCAATCTCTTCTTTTACACGCGCGAAAATGATGACGTTGGCGTCGACCGCCATACCGATACCCAGGATGATACCTGCGATACCGGGCAGAGTCAGCGTGATGTCATAGGCATTGAGAATGATCAGCACAAGCAGTGTGTAGATAACCAGACCGATACTGGAGATCACACCGGGCAGCCGGTAGATAATGGTCATCAGAATGAAGACCAGAATCAGACCGATCAGGCCTGCAAGCAAACTGGTACGGATCGCATTTTCACCAAGCTGTGCGCCGACAACATTTGAACGGAGTTCTTCGAGAGCCAGGGACAGACCGCCGATACGGATGTAAGAAGCCAAGTTCTTCGCGATCTGCATATCCTTGTCCATATCTCCGCCGGAGATCTGCGCATTGCCGCCTGTGATCGGTTCATTGACAGTCGGGACGCTGACGAACTCGCCGTCATAATAGATACCGATCGTCTCGCCGTTCGCGGAGGCAGCGGTCGTCGCCGTGGCAAAGGCCTCAGTTCCCTCTTTGTTGAACTTCAGGGAGACGATGTTCTGCTTGTTCTTCATATCGTCCTGGGTCGTCTCGGCTTTGGCACTGGAGACTTCTTTACCTGTCAGAACGATTGAGCCGTCTTCCTGCAGAGACTCGATCGTTTTACCCTCAGCCAGCTCATATTTACCGGTCTCAGAATTGAAGGAGTAGTTGTCATTCCCGTCGCTCCCTTTCTGAGAAATGAAATACAATTCGCCCGGACTGCCAAGCTCTTCAAGCACCTTGTTGGCATCCGTCACGCCCGGGATCTCAATCGTGATACGATTGGAAGATTCCTGATAGACCGATGCTTCCGTCGAATACTGCTCGACACGCTTCTGAAGCTTGTAGATCGTATCCGCCATATCCGTCTTGGAAGGATTCTTATCCTTCGTCTGATACGTAATGCTGACACCGCCGGCCAGATCCAAACCAAGCTTGATGTTTTTAGCCGATCCCTTGGTTCCTTTGCCCCATCCATGTCCGGCCGTAAACGCCATAAGGGCGATCATGACGACCGTCAGAATCAGACAAAACCATGCTTTGCTCTTCTTGATCATTTCCTGCTACTCCTCACTTCCAAATGCTTTTAGCGCGATCGCGCATTCGACCCGTTTTCTCTCGAGTTCGCAGCCGACCGCATAGGTGCCGTCAAGTTCTCCGCTCTCCTGGAAAGCATTTGCCATGCATCCGCCTCCGCAGTAGAATTTAGCAAAACACTCGCGGCAGTCCTCTTTTGTGTAAAGATTGACTTCACGAAACTTTTCAACGATTTCAGGATGGGTAATGCCCTCATCGACACTGCCCATCAAAAAGCCTTCCTGCCCTACAAACTGATGGCAGGGATACAGCTCGCCCCACGGCGTGACTGCCAGATACTCGGTACCGGCGCCGCAGCCGCTCATGCGCTTATAGACACACGGACCGCCTTCCAGATCAATCATGAAATGGAAAAATGTGAACGGATCGCCCTCTTTCTTCTTTTCGAGCATAAAGCGAACCAGTTCATCATACTGCGCTTTGATCTGCGGCAGATCCTCCTCGCGTATCATAAAGCGTTCGTCGTCCGTCACGACAGGCTCCATCGAGATCTCGCGGAAACCGAGATCATAAAAATGCTTGATATCCTCGACAAAATCGAGATTGCGGCGCGTGAAGGTCCCCCTCAGATAATACTGCCGGCCTCCCCGGGCACGTGCCATCGACTGAAGCCTTGGAACGATATAATCATAACTGCCCTGACCGCCTCTGAATGGTCTGTTCCAGTCATTGATCTGCTTGCGTCCGTCCAGAGACAGAACGACATTGTGCATCTCCCGGTTGGCGAATTCCTCGACTTCCCTGCTCAAAAGCACGCCGTTCGTCGTCATCGTGAAGCGGAATTTCTTGTCTGTCTTTTCCTCAAGCGAGCGACCGTATGCAACGATCTCCTTGATAGCCTCCCAGGCAAGCAGCGGCTCCCCGCCAAAAAAATCGACCTCAAGATTACGCCGGGATCCCGATGCTTTCACAAGAAAGTCCAGCGCTTTACAACCGACCTCTGCGCTCATGAGTCCGCGGTTCCCGTGGTATTCGCCTTCGCTTGCAAAACAGTACTTGCACGCAAGGTTACAGTCATGGGCGACATTTAAGCACAATGCCTTGACAACTGTCTGATTCTGCATGACCTTCGGTACAAGCGCCTCATACGGATCACGTGAAAACAGACGTCCCTGTCTGATCAGCTCGGCGAGTTCATCTGTTATCTCGGCTATCTCCTCAGGCGCTGTCTCGGGAAGGGCTTCTTCCAGAAACTTCCGCGTCGCAGGCGCCCTCATCTGATCCGCTGTATAGCTCTCCTGCCTGTCTGTCAGAATATGCACAAGTGCAGCGGTCGTCTCATCGACAAGATGGACCGCTGCGCTGTTGACGTCCAGAATGATGTCAAGTCCGTTATTGGCAAACTGATGGATCAACGCTTCTTGTTCTCACACTCCTGATTGCCGACTGTGCAGGATGTCTTGCATGCAGACTGGCATGATGTCTGGCACTCGCCGCAGCCACCCTTCTTTACGGACATATTTAACGTCTTCTCGTTGAGTGTTTTAATGTGTTTCATTGTCATTCTCCTTCTGTTCCTTCTGATTGTTGCTGTTTTATAGTAACGCCCTGTTTGTCGAAGCGGACCTTCTTCCAGAGGCGCTTTTTTACTTTGATCTTTGTATCCTTCTTCCACTTTTTCAGCTGTTTCGTGACAGCGTCTGATTGTTTCTCACTCAAGAGCTCCTGCTTCTTCTGATCAGTGGCTTCACGGTCAAGAGTGCTGGTGAGCTTGGCGACATAGTATCCGGTCTCACCCTCGATCACATCAGACACTTCTCCTTCTTTCAGTTTATCCGCGGCTTCTATCAGCTTTGCGTCAGGATCAGTGCTGTTTTTGTCAAACGTGGCATCGGCCGCCGTATAGCCCTCCTGCCCGGCATAGGCAGCAAAGTCTTCCTGCTCTGCCGCGCCTTTGGCAAAAGCGTCCGCCTGCTTCTTGATCTCTTTTTTCTGATCATCCTCCATCAGAGTGACGTTGCCCGCCTCATCTGTGGTGGAAAAAGCGATGTAGACATACTGCATCTTCTTCTGCGCCGCTTCCTTGTCCGTAATGTCTTTTTCTGTGACAGTTGCGCGGATCGCGTCTTCCACTCTTTTCTGGTATGTGACCAGTTCCAGATAATTCTCAACCGTCTCCTGATCGGCTGTAACTGCTTTTTCGGCCTTGGCATCATTGTCTTTCATGAACGCTTTGGCTGTTTCCTTTATTTTAGCCTTATCTTCGTCGGAAAGACTGATCTTGTACTCTTCGGCATTCTGTCTCTCAAGGACGGCATTCTGGAGATTCTTCATGATATCTTTCTTGAGAGAGGCCTCGTAGGTCGTCTCATCGTCCGATACGTTCTGTTCCCAGGC